>CAZEWB010000045.1:0-12087 GCA_964515655.1 uncultured Bacteroidales bacterium | reverse complement strand
GTTTCAGCATATGTTATTGCGGAAGTACCGTTATAGACGAAAGCGATATTTATTCCCTTTTTCATCTGACCAACTCTGTCGTAAAGTATCTTCTTGTTTTTGCGGTACACTTCCTTCATCAGCCGCCGTATCCTGTTGCGCAAAAATGCATTGCGTATATTTTTCCTGGGGACAACAAATGCCGCCTGAACGGGATATTTTTCGTTGAAATCGGTAAGAGTATAAATAACTTTTATCTGCTGGCCGTGGACAGGCCTGCCTTTTAAAAATAATTCATTAAAGATGGCATGCGATTTTATCCGTTCAGCCCTGCCAAGCGAAAAGAATTTCACTGTATAGTAATTATTTGCCGTTCCCCTTCAGAAAGCTCTCAAGTGCAGAAGTGATTGACGGATTCTGCGGTGTCGGCGCTTTTATCTGTACTTTCAGCCCGGCTTCTTCTGCCGCTTTCTGGGTAGCAGGCCCGACAGCGCCAATGATAGTGCCATTCTGCTGAAATTCAGGGAAATTAACAAAAAGGGACTTTATTCCTATTGGGCTGAAAAACAGGATTACTTCATAATCCTTCAGATTCACAGAGGTCATGTCTGTGTGAATTGTTTTGTAAAGTATTACCTTATTGTAATTCAGCTTATGACTGTCAAGCAGTTTTGGCACGTCTGGCTTGTGAGGGTCAGAGAGCGGAACGAGAAAACGTTCTGTTTTGTGCTTGTTAAAATATTCCGAAAGGTCTTCAAGAACGTTATTCCCGTAGAATATCTTCCTTTTACGGTAAACAATATATTTCTGAAGATAGAATGCAGTAGCTTCAGTCACACAGAAATACTTCATTGTATCTGGCACTGAGTGTCGTGTTTCTTCGCAGATCCTGAAGAAGTGGTCAACCGCCGTGCGGCTGGTGAAGATCACGGCGGTATAGTCGCTCAGATTTATACGCTGCTGCCTGAATTCCTTAACGCTTGCGCCCTCGGTCTGAATGAACGGCTTAAAGTCGATTTTAAACCCGAACTTCCCGGCGATATCAAAGTAGGGCGATTTTTCTGTCTGGGGTGCCGGCTGGGAGATCAATACTCTTTTAATTTTCAAGGTATTGGGGTTTTATGTTTGGTGGTCAAATGCTATTTGTTAACATAAACAACTTCGTTGTTAGCAACAAGGGCATTATTTCCACGGCGCAAAGGTATAAAAAATAATAGTGAAAATAAAATTTACTTTTAATCGAAAAGTATAATCCCCTGATAATGGTTAACATATATGACGAAAAAAGAACTAAAACCGTAAACCAGGCAAGATAAGGAAGGGCAGGTTCGGAAATATAGTTAAAAAGGATCACGGGTATAAAAAGCAATATACCGGTAGCTTTATAAAAGACATTTGTGACCATCAGAAATTCTGAAGCTTTTTTTACCTCTTTGGTAATCCCTGCAACAAACCAGACAGAGATAACCCGTGAAAAAAAGACCAGCAACACAGCCCCGGCCGAAACACCAAGCTGACCATATACCGGAAATGGCAGATCCCTGAAAAAGAAACTTGTGACTAAGAATACAGCCAGCGAGGCATTAAAAAGAAAAACTATGTCCAACACCAGATAGACCCTTTCGAGAAGACTGTTCTTTTCTTCGTACATTTTTACAGCCCACTGATAGTTAAACACCGCCTTGCCCAGGCCCCACATGGCCTTTCCATAGAATATCCTTATCCCTGCAATTACAAACAGCAGTATTATTGACAAAATAAAAATTCCGTTTGAAACATAAAAGTCAGGGCCTGTGGTCCTGTTGTGAGGGTGAATTAATATCCCGGGCATGCTGCCGGATATAGTATCGGGCTGTTCTGTATAAAAGAATCTTTTCCCCCAGTCGCTGCTTGCTAAAAAAGAAAAATCGCCGCTGCTGTCGGGAAATATTGCCGGTTTTATGCAGGTCTGCGGAAAATAATCGGGGTTATAGTCAACCGGTGTTATCGGATTGTTTGGCATGATCTCAAATGCATGGTTCCGATATGTTCTTTACTTTTTTTTACCTGTCTTTTCAAGGTCCTTCAATCGTTTCTCGAGTTCATTTATCTTTGACATAAGGTCAGGTAGGTTTTTGAAACCCGCATAACTTCTGCGGTACTTGCCAATGCTATAAGCGGGAGAGCCCTGGACGATGGCGTTAACTTCATCAATACTACTTGCAACACCCGATTGTGCGGCTATTTTAACACCGTCTGCTATTGTTATGTGGCCTACAATACCTGCCTGTCCGCCAATCATTACGTTGGCGCCGACCTTTGCCGAACCCGATATCCCGCACTGGGCTGCAATTACCGTATTTGCACCTATCTCAACATTGTGAGCTATCTGGATAAGGTTGTCGAGTTTTACTCCGCGATGGATCAAAGTGCTACCGATCGTTGCCCGGTCGATAGTGGTATTTGCGCCGATCTCGACATAATCCTCAATTACTACATTCCCGGTCTGGGGAACCTTTTTGTAATTTTCGGTATCTATAGGTGCAAAACCAAAACCATCCCCGCCGATAGCACATCCTGCATGTATTGTACAGAAACTTCCTATTTTACAGAAAGCATGTATTTTAACCCCGGGGTACAAAACGGTATCGTTTCCTATTACACAATTGTCGCCAATAAAAACCTGGGGATAAAAAATCACATTGTCGCCTATTTTTGCATTTTTTCCTATCACAGAAAAAGCTCCCAGAGAAATATTTTTTCCATATACTGCGCCCTCTGCAACAAATGACATGGGGTGGATACCAGGAACAGGAAGCTGCTTTGGATTGAATTTTTCGAGAAGAATTGCCACTGCGCCATAGGGATTTTCAACACGGATAAGAGTGGTCTTTAAGGGACCGGAGGGCTTGAAATCTGCCGAAACGATAACTGCTGATGCTCCTGTAGAATAAATATGCTGTTCGTAAGCCGGGTTCGAAAGGAAACTGATTGCTCCGGATCCGGCACCTTCAATTTTCGAGAAACTACTTATCATCGCTTCGGGATTGCCTTCGACAACTCCGTTAATAATTCCGGCAATTTCCCTTACAGATATTTTGACCTCCATTCAGATTCCTGATTAATATACTGCAAAGTTAAATTTTATTTTCGACCTGCCATTCACTTTACCCAAACGAATGATAATATAGTGAAATTGAGTTAGAATTCGGGACCGTCAGTTCGGTTTTTTACAAACTTGCGGGTTAACAGATACGCGGCAGTGTTATTATTAGTGACTGTTGCAATTTATGATCTTGCGAAAACTAATAATGAATCATAATTTCCATTATCTGCCTCGATAATTGCCTTAATGTAGGTTTTCCTTGTATCTGTATATTTGCTTAGATTTTTATTCCCCCATGAAAATAATTGTTTCCTAAAAACTTTTTCAATAACAATATCTGCCGCCAACCTGGATAACCTACCATTCCCATTTGGAAAAGGATGAATTTTTACCAATCGGTGTTTAAACCGAATTGCTATTTCATCATCAGAAAATGTTTTATGTTCAATCCAATATTTGCAATCATCAAATAATTGCCGCAGTTCAATTGCAATGTATATTTTATCTACACCAATATTCTTGTTAGATTTTCTGAATTGGCCTGCCCATATCCACACTTGGCCGAACATTCTTTTATGAAGTTCTTTTACAAATTGTTCCGTTAAAATAGTTTCGATCTGAAAACTGTTTTTAAATGTCCATTCAATGGCTTTTTCAATATTATGTTGTTCAAATTCATCAAGTTCTCCTCTTGTTGAAATGGACTTTATTTTCAAACCTTCTTTTTCTTCTTCGTCAAGAGGTGATTGCCCTTCAATATATTCAAACTCTAATCCCATAAATATTTAGGCATTTCCCGTTTTATTTCTTCAGCGCGATTTTTAATGGCTTTTTTAATCCTTGTTTTGGAGTTCTCCTGCGCTTCTAATTTCATTGTCTTTGATGTCCTTAAAACAATTTGAACAGCTATCTGATATGCCCGCTTTTCAATAATATCTTCAATGCTTTTTTCTTTGGGAACAAATCCATATACCAGCTTCATATCAAGAGCCTTTCCAACTTCCTGTAAATTATTAAGTGAAATAGTTTTAAGTTTTTCCCTTGATTCAATTTCTTTCATGCTTTGAGCGGTAATTCCAACTCTGTTTCCTAACTGACGAAGCGACATTCCCATAGCCACTCTTATAGAGTAGACCCAGCCTTCGGAGGGAATTACAAGTCTGTCAATTTTGTGCAAAAGATTAATTTTCTTATCCAATTGTTCTATCAGTATTTTTTGTTTTGAACTTTTCATAAGGGTGTATCCTTAATTATTTCTGCAAATATAAGGCTATAACCTGATAAAACAAATTTATTTTAAGTGTATAACCTTGGGGTTTGACGGACATTTTCTTGCGGGCTGTGTAAAGGTACAACTTTACAGGATTTTAACAAATGGCAGGCTGTATAATTTTTATTCGGGGTTAAGACACCATGCGGCATACAAAGGCAGGGATTTAATTTTGTTTTCGAAACCGAAATTCTTTCCTGAAATCCGTATTCCAAAATCCGATTTGTATTTTTCCATAAACAGCTTCATCGAAACGGATTTTACGCGTTTGCCCTTTTTTACTTCCACCGGAATTACCGCACCTGCTAACTGGATGACAAAATCAACTTCGGCGGTATTCCCGTTCTTCCAGTAAAACAGTGGAAATCCATTGCATACAAGCGCCTGGGCTACATAATTCTCGCTCATCATCCCCAAAAACATATTGTCTTCATCTGCCGGCGATAGTATGGTTTGTGCAGCTATGCCCGACTTCATCGTCAATATGCCTGTATCATGCATATACAGTTTGAAATCGCTCAATTCAGCATAGGCCGAAACCGGCATAAATCCATGATTTGTCTTCTGGCATTTAAGGGCTATTCCTGCAAAAGCAAGCCACTCTATTGATTCCCCGAAAATGGTTGCGGTTCCTCCTTTTTGAACTGTTTTATATTGAAATTTAGCATTTTCTTTGGCCAATTGTGCGGGAATTGAATTGTAACAAGCCCTGATTTTTACGCTGGTTGCCGGGTTCGCATACTTTGCCATATCGGCGATATATTCATTTAATATACGCCCATGAATGTCTTTAACCGTTAAAAAACTCTGTGTGTCAACAAATTCCCTAATCGCTGCTGGCATACCTCCAACAATCAGGTATTGCTTGTACATTGCAATTGCTTCATTGTGCAATCCTGCTGACATCTGAATATTCAGATCGTAATGCTTTTTAATTTCCTGGCTCATTACTGTCCGGTTTACCGCCCAGAGAAATTCCTCGAAATCCATCGGAAACATGAACAACTCATCCACTTTGCCAACCGGAAACGAAAACTTTTCGCGGTTAACAGCAACGCCTAACAAACTGCCGGCTGCAACAATATTATATTGCGGGGCATCCTCACAAAAAACTTTAAGTGAAAGCAATGCCCTGGGACAAGATTGAATTTCATCGAGAATAATTAATGTCTCTCCTGCAATAATGCGGATATCCGACAACGATTCCAGATATTGCACAATACTCATGGGCCGGATATCACCATCAAAAAACGAATTTACCCTGCTGTCTGTCTCCAGATTAATATAAACAAACTGCTTGAAATGCGCTAACGCAAACTCTTTCAGAATATAGGTCTTCCCAACCTGGCGGGCGCCATTCAATATCAGCGGCATTCTGTTTGCTTTGTTTTTCCACTGAATTAATTGCTCAATTATTTTGCGCTTCATCGGTTTTTTTTAGTTAATCACAGAACAAAAATAATCAAAGTGTATGAATAAATCAAATATTTTTGACTTTTTCATACATATTAATGAATTGGGATTGTTTCAAAAACAACCAGTTTTTTTATACTTCTACAAGCCACACACCTGCGGCAAGGCGCTTCCATAACTATTTCTTCGGATAACAGAAAAAATATTTCACAACGTTCTTCGACAGCACGCTCAGATTTAGCATATCCGATGCGTCGGCAATATCCTGAAGCTCCCCGTTCTTATGGAGGATGTTTATTCTTTCGTCGTCGGATCTGTATGCGCTGTTGGTAGCATTCTCGGTAAATACAAAATAAGCTGCTTCTTCGGGTGTTATCTTCATAGCGGCAGCAATCTCTTTCTTTTTCTTTTCAACAATTTTTGCATCAAAAGGTGTGCGCTGCATTTCGATCTTAAGCAACCTGCGTTCCATAAGCATGCGGCAAAGCTGCGAAAGAACTTTGTCGGGCGACGACTGCCAGACTTTTACGCAGGTAAGAATGTCGTTGTCGTCCATCTCGTTGAAAAGTTCTATGGCCGTTTTTCCGTCATGAACAGTTTTATCAGAAACAAACTCTTCAGCATTTAAAGTATGCGACATGAAAAATCCAAGAGCGGGTGTGGTAAACACTTTTTCGCCCGAAAGAATCAGATGCCGCGCTCTTTTTATTATCTGAATAAGCATCTGCTCGGCCACAAGCACTGTCTTGTGCAGATATACCTGCCAATACATAAGGCGGCGGGCAATAAGAAATTGTTCAATGGAGTAAATACCCTTTGCCTCAACAACCAGTTTGTCGTTGTGTACGGTCAGCATTTTTATTATGCGTTCGGTACCTATCGCTCCTTCGCTGACACCCGAAAAAAAACTATCGCGCTTAAGGTAATCAATCCTGTCCACGTCGAGCTGGCTGCTAATAAGCTGATGAAGAAATCCGCGTTGGTATTTGTTCTGAAATATCTTAATTGCAAGATTCAGTTTTCCGTTATATTTTTTGTTCAGCGACTGCATTATGGCCTGCGATATCAGCTCATGTGAAACTCCCTCGAGAAGTGAAAATTCCAGAGCATGACTGAAAGGCCCGTGCCCGATATCGTGCAGAAGGATGGCAGAGCCAAGCGCCTCTTCTTCGGCGTCTGATATCTCAAGTCCCTTTTTGCGAATCTCCGAAACAGCCTGCATTATCAGAAAATATGCACCTATGGTATGCTGGAATCTTGTATGCAGTGCACCGGGATATACCATGAATGTCAGTCCAAGCTGCCGTATATGGCGCAGCCGCTGAAACCACGGATGTTCAACAATTTCGAGATTGATGCCCACGGGCATGTCTATAAACCCGTAAACGGGGTCGTTGAGGATCTTTTGTTTGTTATTAATGTCGGGTATTTTTTTCATATTATTGACAAAAATATATAATTATGATTAACTGCTATCACGTCCTCAATAAAAAATCCGAAATCCGAATATAGAAATCCGAACAAATTGGCGCTGTCAACGTATCAGGATGGTTTTCTCAATAAATATGTATGTCTATTTGATTTATATCCAACATTTTCAGAACGATTATGGCTGTTTTCGGGGGTAATTTTATTACTTTTTTGGCTATTTGTCGGACATCTGGTCATAGAACACTGATATTCTTGCCATTAATCCCTTCCTGAAATTATACTGACCAACGCTTCCATGTCCCTCATTTTTTTCTATTGGTCATTGAAAATTGAAAATTTGACATTGTTAATTGAAGTAAAAAAATGATCAATGTCAAACAAACAATGAACAAGTATCTTCCCGCGCTAATAGGGTGACGCCTGCGCAACGTGCCGACGCACATGATCGGATTTCATTATCTTATATTAAAGACAAATGTTTCTGCTTAGGTCTTTGATATTGGAATCCTGATTTTTTCTTCTTTCATTCCCACTAAATTGAACCTCATTGTCTGTCTATAAAGTATAGTGTTTGGATCATAATGTTCGAGATCGAGGTTTCGATGACTTGAGAATCAGGAGTGTACTGACGTACTCGACTGATTCGAAAGTCGAGAATAACGAAGATCTCGGGCATTATGGACAAACACTATTAATCATATCCATTTCACCAGCGGAAAATCCTGGCGGTATTTAAGCATCTTATGTCTGGGGAATACACGGAATGAATAATCATAAACTCCTGAGCGGACAAAAGGCAGGTTGCATACATACTCGACACATCCGTTACGCTTTGCTTTGGCTTTAAGTTCTTCGATAAAGTGGATATTTCTCACAACATCCAGTTCCTTCTGGCCGAAAACCAGTTCCACTCCTATTTCATCTTCGGTGAGGTCGTGCAGGTCAAGCACAACGCTGGCTTTAAACCTTTCGGTAAGCAACAGCGGTTTAACGGTAGAGTCCGGTATTTCAACGTTGACGACCTCAATACCATCCCATGAGCGGAGGACTTTCTGTTTCCAGATGGCAAGCTGTTTTACCATTTCGAAGTTGTTGTCAGTCATTAGTTTTCTGCGGGCAAATGCAGGGGTGTAAAACTGATTGTAATAATCATCCAGCTGTCTGCGCATCGTGAAACGTGGTGATATTTCCGCTATGGTATTCTTCATATGCATTACCCACTTTTCAGGAACGCCTGCTTTGTTGCGCTCGTAAAATGCCGGGGTAATTTCGTTCTCAAAAAGATGATATAGTGTTTCCGCATCGAGCTCATCCTGGAGCGCCTGGTTCTGATATGTTCTCTCTTCCTTAAGCGCCCAGCCGCCATCCTGCACATAGCCTTCGGCCCACCATCCGTCTAAGACGCTGCAGTTAACAACCCCGTTCATGATGGCCTTCTCGCCGCTTGTGCCGGAAGCTTCAAGAGGACGGGTCGGATTATTAAGCCATACGTCAACACCCTGAATAAGCATCTTTGCAAGGTCCATATCATAATCCTCGATAAAGACCACCTTGCCGATAAATTCCGGCATCCTCGAAACTTCAACAATGCGTTTTATAAGACCCTGGCCGGCGCCATCATGCGGATGTGCCTTGCCTGCAAAAAGGAATTGTATAGGACGGTCTTCGTCATTTACAAGGGAAGAAAGTTTTTCAAGATTGGTAAATAAGAGGTGAGCACGTTTATAAGTAGCAAAGCGACGAGCAAATCCAATGGTTAGTGTATTTTCGTCAAGATTGTCAATTCTTTCCAGGGTGAGTTTTGGACTTTCCTGCCTGTTCTGGATATTGGCCATCATCTTGCGGCGTAAATAAACGAACAGGTTTTTTCTGAGCTCCTGGCGAAGTTTCCATAATTCCTGGTCGGGAACATCATGTATCTTTCTCCATATCTTCCTTTCGTGCTGTTTTGTAATGATATCCGGATCAAGGAATTCCTGATACAGTTCAAGGGCAGGCTTCGAAACCCATGTAGGAAAATGTACGCCATTGGTGACATAACTGATATGGAGTTCCTCGGGGAAATAGCCGTTCCAGATATTGTTGAGCATTTCGCGCGATACACGGCCATGTATCCTGCTGACGCCGTTAATATCCTGCGACAATTTTGCAGCCAGTACGCTCATCGAAAACTTTTCATTCGGGTCCTCTTCGTTCACCCTGCCCAAACCTATCAGTGTTTTCCATTCGATGTTCATTTTTTCTGAGTAGTGCGACATATAAGTACGCAGCATGTCTTCGGTGAATGCATCGTGACCGGCAGGTACCGGTGTATGTGTGGTAAACAGTGTAGTGGCCTTAACAAGCTCTTTGGCTTCGGCATATACAAAGAGATCCTTTTCCACCAGTTTCTTGATCCTTTCTATTATCAGAAGCGCCGCATGGCCTTCGTTGCAGTGATATAAAGAAGGTGCGATCCCAAGATGGTTCAACAGCTTTACTCCGCCTATCCCAAGCAGTATCTCCTGTTTAAGACGGTTTTCCCAATCACCGCCATAGAGCTGATGGGTAATAGTCCTGTCCTGTTCATTGTTTTCCTCAATGTCCGTATCCAGCAGGTACAAAGGAACACGGCCAACCATCAGTTTCCATACTTTAGCCTGTACCACGCGGCCGGGAAAACCAAAAGGAATCATTACCCAGTCATTCTTTTCATCACGTACAGGTAATAACGGAAGATTTGAAAACTTTTGTGGTATATAGTTCGACACCTGGTCTCCGGACACTCCTAAGCTCTGCATAAAATAACCGTAGCGATAAAGCAGGCCGATCCCCACAAGCGGTTTGTTCGAATCACTGGCCTCTTTTAAATAGTCGCCTGCAAGTACCCCCAGTCCTCCCGAATAGATCTTAACGGTGTCGTGCAACCCGAATTCCATACTGAAATAAGCAACGATGTCATCAGGATTTTCTGGCTTTGTATTTATATATTTATTGAATCTTAAATAAACACTGTCGAGTCTTTCGAGGAAAGACGCGTTCTTTTCCAGCTCGGTAAATTTATCTGCAGTAAGTAGCTCAATCATCAGAACCGGGTTTCTGCCCACCTCGCCCCACAATACAGGGTCAATCTGCTCAAATAGCTCCTGAGCATCGTAATTCCACGACCACCAGAGATTCCGGGCAATGATCTGCAGCGGATATATCCTTTCGGGTATGTACGATTTTACAAAGACCTTTTTCCATACGGGATTCTGGGTCATCCCTGTTTCTGCCACAATAAACTGCTCGGTGATCTGTTTGTTTTTATATAATTCATATCGTGTCGCCGATTGCTTTAGAGCTTCTCCATAAGACGAGTTGATCTTTTCAATAAAATTCTCCCAGATGAAATTCTTCGAAAAATCCCGGGCTTCGTTTCTTATCTGACCCTGTTCCTGATCGCTATATTTCATGTAGTTGAGAATATGGTTACAGGTCTGCTCCACTACTTCATCATATTGGATATTGCGCCTGTCGGTGATCATTATGCAGCGCGGAAGGTTGGGACTGACAGACATTGCATGTAATGCAAATCCTGTAAGATTACTTGTGACGGTCGGTACTGATAGACCAATACTTTCCATCGGAGTGTGACTCCACGGATCATAATACGAAGGAAGGACAGATAAATCGAATCCGGGTAAAAGGTCGTGGTATTCTATATTGAAAATCCCGTCCTCCCCGTTAAGGTAAGTGGGGACAAAAAGAACCTTAACGCGGTTTTCCGGTTTGTCGTTCAGTCCCTCGTTGCGCAATGCAACTATTACGGCATCGTTGTTTTCGTCCTTAAGCTTATGTGTAAGAAACTCGCCTGTTACCGGATTTTTATAATCACAGTTGTGCACCCTTTCCAAAATCTGCACTTTCGGCCCTGTCTGATTGCCGGGTAAACAGATAAGCGCAACTACTGTTTTTGTCGTTTTCTCGTTTATTTTCTTCAGGGCTTTTATAAATACATCTGTGCCTTTATTGTTGAAGTCGTACAGGCCGCTGTGAAGGATCAGAAAACTGTCTTTAGGAATATGTGTATTCAGCAAAGCTTCGGTGATGTTGATCACTTTGTTCCTGGCTTTTTCGCGCAGCTGTTTATAGTTTTCTTCGGATGGAATTACATTAATATCAAGTCCGTTGGAAAGAACGGTCGCAGCTTTTTTCCCTAATATTTTTTCACATTCGTCATTTAGTAAAGGGCTGACAGTAGTGAAATAATCGGCATTTACGGCCGAAAGTAATTCCAGCGAATGTTGCGCCCTTATTCCATATCGGTTTATTTCTTCCTGAATGCTAATATCGGGCAACTCCTGATATCTGCTCTGCGAGGCCAACGCCCGTCCAACCATGGTTGAGTAAGCGGTGAATATTGTTGAAGCCTGCGGTACTTTTGTTTTAAGATACAGGATCCCTGTTCCCGACTGCCACTCGTGAAAATGAACAACAAGGCCATGGCGGGCGGTGATGTTATAATTGTAGAAACTTTCAATGACAAGGCCTGCGGCATATCCGAAAAGGGCAGGTTCGATGTAATTCCATCCGCCTGTAAGGCTGTCAAGATGATATTCTTCCCAGAATTCCGCAAATATCTTGTCTTTCTGCTGAAAAAAGGGAGTAAAGTCAACAAGGAACACACAGGGTTTCCCGGGAATGTTCCATCTGCCGGTCTTTACTTTTATTCCTTCCTTTTCCGCAAAACGCTTCCAGGAACGGAACATATATGGATCCTCGATAAACTCGGGATTGCTCTTTGTTTCCTTCCACACATCGGGACCTATAAGGATATAATTGTCCTTGTATTCTCCTGCCGGTATCCGCGCTCTTGAACTTACAGCAGTGTGGGTGCCTCCTATCTTGTTGCAGACTTCCCAGCTTACTTCAAATAAAAAGTCGGGGC
>CAZEWB010000044.1:0-12129 GCA_964515655.1 uncultured Bacteroidales bacterium | reverse complement strand
AGATAAAACAGTATAAAGCTGCTCTGGATATCTTTCTTCAGTTCGAGAAGAACGGCGTTTCTACAGCAAATACCGACTGGCTGACGGGCTTCTGCTATTTTCAACTTTCATTGACAAAAAAAGAAGCTATTCCATATCTCGAAAAGGCAATAGTCAATGTAAACCCCGGATACAAGGATGGTGTATTGAAGGAAAAGGCTGCTTCTCCGAAAGCATATTTTCTCCTTGGCCAGGCATATTACAGAAACTATCGTTTTACCGATGCTTTACCGGTATTTGAAAAATACAGAGAATATGTAAAAGCTTCACCGGATGAAATAAAGGTACTTGATGAATGGGTAAAATACACTTTAAATGCCGAAACCCTGAAGAAGACACCGGTAGACATCAAAATATACAACCTTGGTAAAGAGGTCAATTCGGACTTCGATGATCACAGCGCTGTATTCAATATCAACGAAACAGTTATGGTGTTCACTTCACGCCGCAAAGGTTCAACAGGCAACCTTAAAACTACTGACGGGCAGTATTTTGAGGATATCTACATCAGCACAAAAGGTGGCGATAAATGGTCGGCACCTGTACAGATCAGCGAGAGCATCAACACAATGGAACATGAGGCCAGCATTGCTCTTTCGCCCGACGGGACCGAACTTTTCATCTATAAGGACGATCTTGGCGATGGCAACATTTATGTGAGCAAATTTGACGGGACAATATGGTCAAAACCGGCAAAACTTGGTTCTAACATCAATTCACTGTCCAACGAATCACATGCCACCATATCGCCTGATGGCACTACTCTTTATTTCAGCAGTAACCGTCCCGATGGTTATGGAGGATTTGATCTCTACGCTGTGTCGAGGCTGCCAAACGGGGAATGGGGGTGGGCGCAGAACCTGGGCACTGTTGTAAACACACCTTACGATGAAACCGGGCCGTTCATGCAGCATGATGGAACAACTCTCTACTTCAGTTCCAAAGGATTCAACAGTATGGGCGGTTATGACCTTTTTTATACTATCCTGAAAGATGACGGCACATTTATGAAACCCGACAATATGGGTTACCCGGTGAACAGTATTGATGACGATGCCTTTTATGTTCTAAGCGCTGACGGGAAAAGAGCATATTATTCGACCAAAAAGGATGACAGCTACGGAGGCAAGGATATCTATCTTATGGACCTGATGTCGCTTCCCGAAAGGTCGCTTGTTGTGGTAAGCGGTTTTTTAAGGGATGCTTCAAATAATGTTGTTAAAGGTGTAACGTTGTCGTTCAATGATGTCAAAACCGGAAAACATATAGGTGATTTCAAACCACATGCGACTTCAGGCAAGTATACAATTGTGGTTCCCAAATCAATGAATAACTACAGGATCTCCGATACAGAAGGTAAAGTATCATTTTTAAATGCCGAACTCACCGTACCGGATAATTCATCTTTCTATATTCTTCAAAAGCCCATTGTTATTGATCCTATTGCCATCACGAAATAATGAAATTCAAGGGATTCGAAAACAAACGTATTCTACTGAGGGCTGTCGAGCCTGCCGACCTGGATTTATTATACCGGTGGGAAAACGACGGCAGGAACTGGGTGTACGGAATTTCACTTACACCATATTCCCGCTTTACACTTGATGAATTTATAAGGACTGCTTCGTATGATATTTATATCAACAAGCAGCTAAGGTTAATTATTGAAAGTAAAAAGCATAACAGATCAGCCGGAGCTGCCGACCTGTTCGAAATTGATTTTGTCCACCGCCGTGCAGGCATAGGCATTCTGGTAGATGCAGCATTCCGTCGCAAAGGAATAGCTTCCGATACGCTTGATCTTCTTTCGGCTTATGCTTTCGGGATACTTAACCTGAATCAGATGTACTGTTATATTTCCGAAGATAATAAAACAAGCATAAAACTTTTCGAAAAAGCCGGATTTGTCCGTTGCGGCTGTCTGAAAAAGTGGATACTGTATTCTGGCAAATGGAAAAATGTATACATGTATCAAAAATTGAGCATTTCATGAATAATTATTATTTTCGTGTCTTGAATATGAACCTGTTTTTTAAACTGTTCATTAAAATATATTTTAAGCATGTATAGGGTTATTCTAATAGTGTTACTTTGTTTTACCCTGGTATCATCCCGACTTTATTCACAGGACATTCGTAAGGATTTCATGGACGGCGAGTATTATTTTATGTGGGAAGAATTTAACGAAGCGCTGCCATTTTATCTGAAGATCCTTGCAAAAGACCCTAACAACTGTCAGGTTAACTACCGGGCAGGATTATGCTATATGTATTCATCAGTCCCGGGTGATAAAGATAAATCTATAGAATATTTATTAAAAGCAACAGGCGAAATTAATGTAAATTTCAAGGAAGGAAACTACAGAGAGCGCAAAGCGCCAAAAGATGTCTTTTTTTACCTGGCAAACATGTACCGTCAGCATCTGGATTTTGATAAAGCACTTTTAAATTACAACAGATTTCTTCAACTTCTGAGTGTTAAGGATGTCTATTATATCGATTATGTAAAGCGCGAAATACAGGCAACAGAAAATGCCAGAGAACTTGTAGGATTTCCTGTAAAAGTTGATGTCGAAAATCTTGGTAAGAAGATCAATTCACCCACCACTGTCGAGAATTGTCCTGTAATGTCAGATGATGAAACGGTGTTTGTTTTCACTTCCGGTAAGAAGAACATATTCTCACCGGATATCGATATAAATGTAGTTAACCAGGACTATGTAATGGACCAGATCTACTGCACAAGGAAAATTGAAGGAAAGTGGGATGATCCCCGTAATATCACAAAAGAACTTGGATCTGCCGCAAGGACAGTCCCTGTAACAATAAGCGCTGACGGAAATGAATTATACCTTGTACAGGATGATAATGATAACGGGAATGTTTATGTAAGTCATTTTAAAAATGGCAAGTGGACCAAAATGAAACAGTTGAACACTAATATTAATACCAAGAACTGGGAATCTCATGCCACGATCACCATTGATGGCAAGACCCTGTATTTTACCAGTGACCGTCCCGGTGGTTATGGCGGCCTGGATATTTATGTTTCATACAGGGACGAAAACGGCGAATGGGGGCCTGCATTAAATCTCGGACCGACAATCAACACACAGTGGGACGAAGAAACTCCGTTTATCCTTGACGACGGTAAAACATTATATTTCAGTTCTCTGGGGCATTATGGTATGGGCGGCTTTGATGTTTTTCATACAACAAGGCTCGAAGATAATTATTTCTCATCGCCCCTTAACCTCGGATACCCGATAAACACTGTGGGTAATGACCTGTTCTATCTTCCCAAAGCTAACGGAGAATATGCCTTTTTCCCTCTTAACGGTAACGAAAGAGGTATAGGTAAGAATGATATTTACAAGATCGAAATTTCAATTCCCGAAGGACACGTTACAGAGATCAGGATTAAAGGAACAATTACTTTGCAGGATCAGAAGAACGAGCTGCCGACTGATTTTGTGGTTACTGTTATTGATACTATTACAGGCGATACTCTCTCGAAAGTTATACCTGATCTTATTAGTGGTCGTTACGAAACAAAAGTTAAGAACGGTCACTTTACAATACAGTACAAGAGTACAGGTTACCTTCCGCATCAGGAAAGGCTTTTTATTCCCGATGTCTATACACGTTCCGAAGTCGTTGTTGATGTGTCTATGATCCCGACTGAGGTAAGTTCAAAGGAATACTATGTCATCCGCAACATTTTCTTCGACTACGGGAAGTTTGATCTGAAGCGGGAATCTATGATAGAACTTGAACGGTTAGCCGGTATTATGCGCAAGAATCCCTTCCTCTATGTCGAGATCATAGGCTATACCGATGCCAGGGGCAGTACCGAATTTAACAAGAAGTTGAGCGACAACCGTTCACTTTCTTCAATAGATTATCTCGTAAGTCTTGGTATCGAAAGAAACCGTTTTGTTTCGAAGGGTATGGGCAAAACGCAGTTTATTGCCATTAACACAAATCCCGACGGCTCGGATAATCCCGAAGGACGCTCACTTAACCGTCGTGTAGAGATCAAACTGTTGAATTCAGACATTGCCAATATTGTTGTCGAGGAGATCAAGGTTCCGGAGCAGCTTCGCTTTGCACCTGACGGACGACGTAAATCAACGGACACATATACTATACTTGTTTCAAGAACACCCACACAGATGAGCGCAGACAAAACTACAGGGCTTACCGAAACCAAAGTAGGAGATGAGTTCTTTTATACCAGCGGTGATTACAAACAGAAAAAAGAGGCATTAACAGATCTTAACCAGTTTATCGATAACGGCTTTTCCGATGCTTCAATAATTTCGATGAATGACCTTGGCTGGGAGAAAAACGAAAGCCAGACCACTTATAATGCTCAACAGAACGAAACCCTTCCGGCTACGGGGATTTATACTATCCAGTTAAAAACTGTCATAAAACCGCTGGATGCAGACTATTATAAAAATCTTAAGGGAGTAAAAGAAAATTATTCAAAAGATGGTTTCTACAAATATATCTACGGTCAGTTTGCCACACTCGACGAGGCCCGTGCTGAGTGCAGGAAATTAGTGGAAACGGGTTATTCAGATGCATTTGTGACAAATCTCATTAAGTTTCAGGAGAAAGTTGAAACAACAGGAGAATTTACAATTCAGTTAAAGTCGGCATCAAGGCCAATTGATATTAAAACATTTTCAAGTCTTAAAGGTGTACAGGAAAAGATCGGTAACGACGGACTGTATAAATATCTGTACGGAAATTTCAGTAACATAGATGATGCCCGCAAGGAACTAAAAAAGGTCCAGAAACTTGGTTATCAGGATGCCTTTGTTGCCGGCATGAACAAATTCAAATAGTAAGAAATACCAAATAGCAATAAAAAAGCACACAAACCGGGAATGATAAAAAAAGGAAAAGTAATTGGATGCGACGCGCTGTATTTTGCCACAGATTACACAGATTACACAGAAAAAATCTGTGAAAATCTGCGGCTAAAGGAAGAAACCTGGTTATCGGGATGCCATTGTTGTTATGGACAAATACATATAGTATGAAAAATTACTTCAAAGGAATAATTGTTTTGCTTTTAATTTCCCTTGCGTGTTGTTCTGCCGGGATCGGTACGCCGGCACGTTCGATGAAAGAAGCAAAGCGCCTTGTCTTTTTTGGCAACTATAAATCAGCGCTACCATATCTGCAGCAGGTATACAGGAGCGACACTTCAAATGCATACTTCAATTATCTGCTGGGACATTGCATGTACAATATACCTTCCGAGAAGCAGAATTCCATTCCATACCTTCAGCGCGCCACGCGCACAGTAGCGCCTGTCATTAAAGAGTGGTCGGTAAAAGAGGTAAAAGCTCCTGAAAAGGCATGGCTTTTTTATGCATTAGCCCTGCAGTACAATTACAGGTTTGTTCAGGCGATCCCTGCATATAAAGAGTACGGAAAGATCTGTCCTGAATCTGAAAAGAAGATGGTTGACCATTATATTTATTGTTGCGAAAGCGGCCTGGAGTTATTAAAGGATTCAATTGAGATCACAATAGAGAATCTTGGAGACATACTGAATTCCGAATATGACGAACATACACCCGTGATAAGCAGCGACGAAAATACAATTATTTTCACATCACGCAGAAAGGGCGGTACCGGATTTGAACTTTCGGACGACGGGCGCTTTTTCGAAGATATTTACATATCAAAACAGGAAAACGGCAAGTGGACAACACCTGTTGGAATAAGCGCCAATATAAATACTCCGGGCCATGAGGCCAGTATTTGTCTTTCATACGACGGAACAGAACTCTTTACATATAAGGATGATTTTGGTGATGGTAATATTTATCTAAGCAAGCTCGAAGCCGGAGTCTGGTCTGTTCCCGTGAAGCTTGGTTCGAACATATGTACTACTTCCAACGAAACACATGCAGCCTTGTCGCCGGATGGCCAGGTGCTTATTTTCACAAGTGATCGTCCGGGGGGGCAGGGTGGTAAAGATCTTTATTCCTGCCAGCGTCTTCCTAACGGCGAATGGGGTGTTGCTGTGAATATGGGCGACATTATCAATACTCCTTTCGAGGAAGAAGGACCATTTTTCCACCCCGACGGCTATACTTTGTATTTCAGTTCCACAGGCCACGACGCTATGGGCGGATACGACCTGTTCTATTCTGAACTTCAGCCCGACGGCAGCTGGAGCAAGCCTGTAAATATGGGTTATCCCATAAATACAACCGATGATGAATTGTTTTACGTTTTAAGCGCCGACGGTAAACGCGCATACTTCTCTTCCCTCCGCAGTGATGGTTTCGGGGGACGCGACCTTTATGTAATGAATATGCTTTCCCTTCCTGAAAAATGTTCAACAGTTCTTAAAGGTACTATAAAGATTGCAGGTACAGATGTTTTTCCCACTGATCTGACCATAAGTGTAAAAGACCTTACGACTCATAAGCTTATTGGGAAGTACAAACCGAACAAAGAAACAGGAATGTATACAATCATACTCCGTCAGGGGCGAAAATACGAGTTTACCTGTGAATCTGAAAAATGCCGCTTTTCCCCTGAAATAATTGTAATACCTGAAAATTCAGCATTCAATGCTATCAACAAGCCTATTGAACTCAATCCGCTTGGCGTTATTGAAAAAGTTGAGTGATCCGATGAAACTTTCAATTCTTGCAGATAAATACAGGAGGGTATGATACTCAGTAAAACGATTTCAGTTGTATTACCTGCATATAATGCATCCAGAACACTTGAGCAGACGTACAAAGAGATACCGATGGACATTGTTGACAATGTGATCCTGGTAGACGATAACAGCAAGGATGATACGGTTGAAGTTGCAAAGTCACTTGGTATTCGTCATATAATATCCCATAACGAGAACAAAGGATATGGCGGGAATCAGAAATCATGTTACGAAAAAGCGCTGGAACTGAATTCGGACATTGTGATAATGCTGCATCCCGACTACCAGTATACTCCGAGGCTTATACATTCGATGGCCTACATCATTGCCTATGGCTTATATCCCGTCGTCTTCGGTTCAAGGATACTTGGCAAAGGCGCACTAAAGGGAGGAATGCCTTTATATAAATACTTCGCAAACCGCATACTTACACTCTGCCAGAATATTTTAATGAATCAGAAACTGTCCGAATACCATACCGGGTACCGTGCATTTTCGGCAGAAGTATTAAGGAATGTCAACTTTAAAGCTAATTCCGACGATTTTGTTTTCGATAACCAGATGATAGCCCAGATATTTTACAAAAAATATGAAATAGGCGAAATTACCTGTCCTACCAAATATTTCGACGAGGCCAGTTCTATCAACTTCATCCGGAGCGTTAAATATGGTCTGGGCGTTCTTAATGTGTCTTTTCAGTATCTGTTCCAGAGAATAGGTATTGCTAAGTACACGATTTTTAAATAGTCGGTATTTATTGTCAAACAATGTAAATTTATAGTTATGAGAATCCTTTTTCTTTTGATTTTTACTGGTTTTTGCATTAGTGCTACAGCGCAGACCCAGGTTATAAATTCATCAACTTTTGATAAAAACGACGGCTGGGGTTTAATAGATGACGAAAATGCCACATTCAAAGTCGAGGACGGATATTACAAACTGACCCACAAAAGGACCGAAAGCGGATGGTCGGCAAAAAAGCAGATGCTTATTGATTCTGAAAAGGATTTCTTTGTTGAAACCAAAATAATTCATAAGGATGGTGTGGATAATTATAAATACGGATTATACATGTACGATATAAGAAAGAGCAAGAGCGAAAAGTCTTACTATTTCTGCATAAATGCCGACTATTATTTTATAATCTATGCATACAATTATGAAACAAAAGAAAGTGATTATTATCAGGAATGGAAACAACTTAAAGATGTTTTAAAAACTGATGAAAATATTCTGGTAATTCAGAAAGTAGGCGCTGAGACGATCTTTTATATAAACGAAACTGAAGTATTCAGGACAAAGAAAGATTTTTACGGGTCGTCTCTGGGGGTTGTGCTCGACAATGCGCAGGAAGTTTGGTTCGATTACATTACTGTAAAGCAGGACAAGGGAGAGATAAAGCTTGCCGCCGGTTCCGATACCAAATATTCGCTTGAGAACCTGGGCGACAGTATCAACAGTGAATATGACGACCTGACACCCATGATCACAGCCGATGAAAAGACAATATATTTTTCAAGGAAAGAACACCCTGAAAATACCGGCAGCGAATTTAAGGACGATATCTGGTATTCGATAAAAAATGAAGACAACACATGGGCAAAATGCAAAAATATTGGTACTCCCTTAAATAACGATGGACATAATTTCATAGTTTCTGTGGCGCCCGACAATAATACTGTCCTTATAGCTAATACTTACAATTCTGACGGATCTTCGAAAGGTTCGGGCCTCTCGATTTCGAACCGGACTGTTGACGGATGGGAGATACCAAGAAAAATTGAGATAGAGGATTATTACAATGACAGTAAGTATGTTGATTACTGTATGTCACCTGATAAGAATGTCCTTCTGGTCTGTGCCGAACGAAGCGACTCTTACGGCGAACGGGATATATATGCCTGCTTCAGAAATTCAGAAACCGGTTTTTCCAAACCTGTTAATCTTGGTCCGGTTGTCAACAGTTTTACACGCGAAAACTCACCATTTATTGCTGCCGACAATGTATCACTTTATTATTCTTCTGCCGGCAAACCCGGATACGGTGGCCTTGATGTTTTTGTAACAAGAAGGCTGGACGACAGCTGGACAAAATGGTCGGAGCCGGAAAACCTTGGACCGAATATCAATACCGAAAAATACGAAATGGGTTATAACATACCCGCATCGGGAAATTATGCCTACATGGTTTCGAATATCATTCCCGGGAAAAAAGGCGACATATATAAAGTCAAGGTGGCCGAGGCTTCAAAGCCCAATCCCGTTGTCCTTATTCATGGTAAAGTGATAAACAGTAAGACAAAAGCTCCGCTCGAAGCTGACATCTCTTATACAAACCTTACAACAAACACCAATGTGGGAAATGCCCGTTCAAATCCATCGTCAGGTGAATACCAGATAGTGCTCCCTTACGGAGTGAAGTACGGATTCTCTGCCGATAAAACAGGCTTTTATCCCTTAAGTGAGAATATTGATGTCACCACGCTTGACAAGTACACAGAGATAGAAAAGGAACTCTACCTCACTCCGCTCGAAACCGGGACAACGATAAGGCTTAACAATATCTTTTTTGAATTCAATAAGTCCGATCTTCTGCCCGAATCATACAACGAACTTGATAAACTTATTGCCATTCTGAATGAGAATCCAAAGTTCAGTATCGAGATCTCCGGCCATACCGATAATGTAGGTTCCGATGAATACAATATGAATTTATCACAGAACCGTGCAAATACTGTTGTTACGTACCTCAAGTCAAAAGGAGTAAAGAATACGCTGATAGCAAAGGGATACGGCAAAACAAAACCGGTCGCCACAAATGATACTGAAGAAGGAAAGCAACAGAACAGAAGGGTGGAGTTTACAATTTCAAAATAATAAACCCTTTTTGTCATTCTGAGCGGTAGCGAAGAATCTAATGATTTTACACTAAGATTCTTCATTTCATTCAGAATGACAAAGAGTAATAATGATAAAAGGCAGACTAAATAATATGACCTATAGAGCCAAAATTCACTTACGTTTAACTGTATTTATTTTCAGTCTTCTTGCAGCTTCATATGCGTATTCTCAAACCAATCCCGAAGGCTGGGAATTCCTCACATGGAAAATGAAAAAGGATGAGGTTGAAAAAGAGATAAGCAAACAGGACAGTATCGAAAGAGGAAGCATGCTGGATGCAAGATTCGATTATAACGGAATGAGTGCCTGGCTCGAGTATAACGAAAGTGACGAACTCGTTAAAGTAAACCAGCGCGAAACATTTGCCGTAATTTATGACGAGGAAGCAAAAAAGTTTTACGAGGAAAGAATGGTGTACATGACAGGAAAGTATGGGGAACCGACAAAAAAGATACACGACAGGAAGAACGATAACATTGTTGTAACATGGGAATTCCCTCACACTCTTATAACACTGGAATACGATTACAAATACAAAGTTATTGATGAGTTGGGCGCAGGCTCATACTGGGTTGATATATTGTATGAGTACCGGTGAAAAAGATCTGAGGCATAGCCCAAAACCCCAATCGTCATTCTGAATTTATTTCAGAATCTCCTCAGGCCCTCGCACTCCCTGCCTATCGGCAGGCAAGGCTCATTAAGAAACACTTACTTTTTCTTGTGACCACATAATAAATCAACCAGGATTACTGTTGTAATTATAATCCCAAGATAGGTTAAATATCAATGAGGCTAATAATCTTAATATCATTATTGCTGATCTCGTTCAGGGCATTTGACCAGGCAAAGTATATCCACGTTCTGGTTGCGCTTTGTGATAATGACAATCAGGGCATAGTTAAAGTTCCAAAGAAGATCGGTAACGGACAGGATCCCGCAAATAATCTCTACTGGGGATGTGGCTATGGTGTAAAGACCTTCATGAAAAAACAGACCGACTGGAAGTTTGTGAAGCAGATCAACAATCCTACAAAGCAGATATACGGAAGACTGATATTTAAACATAAGGACTCGCTGATATATCTGGTCGCAGATGCATATAACGGTGCAGAGATAAAGCAAACCGTAATAGATTTTCTGGATTATTCCGCAGGTCTTAAAAGTATTTCCGTTGATGTAGATTCTTTTAAAATAAATGCAGGCGGAAGCGCAGATCTGATATGCTATGTGGGTCATGACGGACTTATGGATTTCGACCTCGATTCATACCCTTCTCAATCCGATAAAAAGAAGAGGGATGTTGTTATCCTTGCATGTGCAAGTAAGAACTATTTTTATAATCACATTAAAAGATCCGGCGCCAGTCCTCTTATCTGGACAACACACCTAATGTGCCCCGAAGCATACACGCTTGATGCTATAATCGACTCATGGATATTAAAAGAAACACCTGCTGTAACCAGGGAAAAAGCAGCTCAGGCTTATAACCGGTACCAGAAATGCGGGATAAAAGGAGCAAGGAATTTATTTGTAACAGGGTTTTAATGGTCTTCAAGGAGTAATATTGATTACTTTGCGACTATATTACACTCCCCCCCATAATCCGTTTGTAAAAAAACTTTTACAGTATTATGTTTTTTTATTATTTTTACAAAAAATACCCACATTTAAAACTTCGAAAATGTTAAATAAAATCCCTTCGTATATTTCTTATATAGGAATAATAGTAAGTTTTATTTTATTAATTGTTATGGCAAATATTTCAGATGAGCCAAATATGCCTTTACTGATTGCTGCTTTGGTAATTCTGCACCTTTCGATGTGGCTGCTTGCCATAAAATATATTGTCTGGGTTTTTAGCTTTTTCGGTTCTGTACTGGGAAAATAAAACCGAAACAGCGCCACGTTATTTTGCTATATTTGGTAAAAATAATTCCAATAAATTAGTTTACATCTATATTCTAACCTGAAACATGAAAGATCGCATATTTAAAATTGTCCTTATATCGATAGTGATATTTATAGTGATCAATAATTTCATTTTTTTGCCGGGCAATGTATTGTCGTGGGATGTGTTTGGATATTACCTTTATCTGCCATTCAGATTCATATATAACGACCTTGGCCTGAGTGATATTTCGGTCCTTGATGGTATCATAGAAAAATACAATAATACCGGCGTCCTTTATCAGGTTCTGGATATGCCCGGCGGGGATCATGTTATGAAATACTCCATGGGACTTTCTTTCTTTTATGCGCCTTTCTTTTTCATAGGTCATCTTGTTGCTATAGTTTTTAATTATCCTGCCGACGGCTTTTCACTACCATATCAGTACTCAATACTCATCGGAGGAATAATATATTCAATTATAGGAATTTGGATCTTATCTAAAGCGCTTCTCCGTTTCTTCAGTGGAAAAACAGCAGCAATAGTTCTTTTCCTGATTGTTCTTTCAACGAATTATATCAGGAAAAGAACTATTGCTG
>CAZEWB010000043.1:10651-12410 GCA_964515655.1 uncultured Bacteroidales bacterium | reverse complement strand
TGTGTTGGGTGTGTTTGGTTTTGTTTTTTCTGACACTAATTGCACAAAATTAAACAAATTTTTACTTCAGGAATAAATTGTTGCTGGTTGCTGGTTTCTGGTTTCTGGTTGCCGGCCACCAGTGACCAGTAGCCAGTGACCAGCAACCAGAAGCCTGCAGTTCACTTATTTTGTTTTAATTACCTGTTAGTTTTTTATACTTGATCCTTTTAGGGCCTTCGTCGCCCAGTCTTGTTTTTCTGTTCTCGATGTATTCCGAATAAGTGCCTTCGAAGAAACACACCTTTGAGTCGCCTTCGAATGCAAGGATGTGAGTTGCGACACGATCGAGGAACCACCTGTCGTGTGAGATTATCACGGCACAGCCTGCAAAATTTTCGAGGCCTTCTTCGAGCGCCCTTAAAGTGTTAATGTCAATGTCGTTTGTGGGTTCGTCAAGCAGCAGGACGTTGGCTTCCTCCCTCAGCGCTATTGCCAGATGGAGACGGTTGCGTTCGCCACCAGAAAGTACCTGGCAGGCTTTTTCCTGATCGGCGCCGGAAAAGTTGAACCGGGCCACATAAGCACGGGCATTAAACTGCTTTCCTCCCAGAAGAATGCTTTCCGTTCCTTTTGAAATGACCTGAAAAACGGTCTTTTCGGGAACAATATCCTTATGCGACTGGTCAACGTATGCGGTTTTTACAGTTTCGCCAAGTTTTATATTTCCCTTGTCGGGTTTTTCAATTCCCATAATAAGCCTGAACAAAGTTGTTTTTCCTGCGCCGTTGGGTCCGATAACTCCTATTATTCCTGCCGGCGGAAGAGAGAAAGTAAGGTTTTCGAAAAGCACATTATTGCCATACGACTTGCTCAGTTTGTCGGCGACAATTACCTGCTGGCCGAGGCGGGGGCCGTTAGGTATGAAAAGTTCAAGACGTTCTTCTTTCTGCTTTACGTCTTCGCTCATCAGTTTTTCGTATGCGGCCAGCCTCGCTTTGGGTTTTGCCTGACGTGCTTTGGGCGACATTCGTACCCATTCAAGTTCTCTTTCAAGAGTCTTTACGCGTTTAGATGCTGATTTTTCTTCCTGGGCAAGGCGTTTGGATTTCTGGTCAAGCCACGAGGAATAATTTCCTTTCCATGGTATTCCTTCTCCGCGGTCGAGTTCAAGTATCCATCCGGCAACGTTGTCAAGAAAATACCTGTCGTGGGTAATTGCTATTACAGTTCCTTTATATTTCTGCAGATGCATTTCGAGCCATTGAACAGATTCAGCGTCGAGGTGATTGGTAGGTTCGTCAAGAAGCAGAATGTCGGGTTCTCTTAAAAGGAGACGGCAGAGTGCAACCCGCCTTCTTTCACCACCGGAAAGAATGCTGACAGGAGTATCGGGTTCGGGACAGCGCAGGGCATCCATTGCTACATCAAGTATCCTGTCAATTTCCCATCCGTTCTTCTGTTCTATCAGATCTGTAAGTTCGCCCTGACGTTTGATGAGTTTATCCATTTCGCTGTCGCTTAATGGCTCGGCAAATTTGTTCGATACTTCTTCGTATTCTTTCAGCAGGTTCACGGTTTCAATAAGGCCTTCTTCTACGATCTGTTTTACTGTTTTATTTTCATCGAGGTGAGGGTCCTGTTCAAGCATTCCAACCGTGTATCCCGGTGCAAAAACAAGTTCACCGTCGAAAGATTTGTCAGTTCCGGCTATTATTCTCATCAGCGACGATTTTCCTGCTCCAACTTACTGACCACGGTAGGTTTGCAGTGCCATCCG
>CAZEWB010000043.1:0-10641 GCA_964515655.1 uncultured Bacteroidales bacterium | reverse complement strand
ACCAATGATACCGATCTTTGCTCCATAATAGAAGGACAGGCAAATGTTTTTGAGTATCTGCTTATGAGGCGGTACCGTTTTATTTAAACGGTAAAGCGAAAAGATGATTTTATTGTCGTCACTCATATTTCAGGGTTTTGCTATCTTTTTAAGGTCATCCAAAAGAAGACCGTCAGGTTTGTTTTCGTTTATAAGATGATAATCGAAGTAATAAATATGTCCGTCATCGGCGCCAATGATGGCTTTGTAGCAGCGGGCCTTTTTATTGCCTTTGCCAATGCCTACTTTAAAAAGTACAACTGAATTTGTACCGGGGTTTATCATCTGTTCCTGAAGATCATCGTAACTTACGAACTTAAAAGGGTAGGGGTAAATTTCGGCGAACTTTTTTTCATCCTGCAATGATTTTTCTGCATCCTCTCTAACAAGGTAAAGTGTTTTTCCGGAGAGCTGAGAACTTTCAGAGAAAAATGCCTTGCGTACATCAGCCTTTGTCACGCCGGGATTGTCTTTTAAATAGTTTATGAATTCCTGCATGACCCTAATAACAACCGGAATCTTATGCATGTATTCTTCCTCTTCGTCGGCGAAATATGATAACGGAAAATGAAAGAGATCGAAATAGGTCTTATTCTTATTGAATTTATCACCGAGCGAAAGACAGAGAAAATTATACTTTACGCCGGTCTTATCTGTTTCGAAGAAAAACTCTTCGACCGACAGAACAGAAACCCCCGATTTACTTGGAAGTTCTTCGAAGTCTGCCCTTGTGCAAAAACCATAAGGAGTAATTTTCCATATCTCAGGAATAATCTCTTTGATAAGCACATTGTATTCTGACATCGGATTATCTTCGAGAACTATCATTGTTTTTGTCTTGTAGAATTTCTCAATATCCGCCTTTTCAGGTATCTCGAACTGAGCAAAAATATTCAGACTGAGTAAAACAAATAATATCTGAAGAATGTATGTTACCCTTTGGGTTGTTAGAAAATTTATGCTCCTCATAGTAGATAGTTTATGGGTTGGGCTGCTGGTTTCTGGTGGCTGGTCTCTGGTTTCTGGTAACCAGTAACCAGCAACTCTGTTGTTTTTATACCTGTTGCTATAAACCTAAAACTTCGTATTTTTTTCTTTGCTTCTTCCATACCTATTACCTTTTTACATTAAACCAAACCAGTTGCCCAACCTATCAACTTTATACCCTAATAGTAACGAATGTACTTCATTTTGACTCAATAAGTGTTAGTGGGTATTTTTCATTGAACCTGCGGATATACATTAGCATCATCTGTTTGCGCTTGTGTTTTTTAAGATTCATGAATTCGGTGAATATCTCACTGTCTGCACTAAGGAGCGTCTCGACCGAACCAAGATCCATAGGGAGGATATTTCCTGTCTTAAAGTCTATAAGGTATTGAACCAGTCTGTTGCTTTCGTAGTTAGGTGAGTACATAGGATAACCGTAACCGTAATAATAAGGGTCGTAGTTTGTCTGTTGGGAATATTTTTCGTTGACGAAAAGATGCGAGATCGTACCGACCATTGTTACTCTGTGAAATTCTTTATTTACCTGTACATATAATGTCCCTTTGTCAACATACCCCCAGATGTCGGTTGTGCTTACTGTACTTTTAATGCCGAAATCGTTTATATAATCAATCTGTTTGCCTCCGGTAACTTCGCTGTAACTGACAGGGTCGGGACTTACAACGCGGCTTAAGGAGATCGGTTTTTTCTGAATTACATCATCGAAGCTGCAATATATACCTTCGGTAAACTGGAAATTTTCCTGTGCAGGAAGTGAAAAGTGAAAAAAAGACAGTAACAAAGTAAGGAAAAACATGAAGAGTGTTTTTTTTATCAATGATTGATACAGAGACAATTTCATTGGTTAATCGAGCCTTACTCCTATAATTAAAATATCGTCAACCTGTTCGAGCTGACCTTTCCAGTTTTCGAAGTTCTCATCGAGGAAGTCTCGTTGTTTCAGCAGGGGCAGTCCGCTGATTGTCAGCAGCAGGTGGCGAAAACGGCGGTGTTTCATTTTTTTGCCGAGAGGACCTCCGAACTGATCTGAGTAACCGTCAGTAAAAATATATACCATATCACCGCTCTTGAAATGTGTAAGGTGGTTGTCGAATTTTTGTTCTGTGTTGTCTGTTCTTCCTATCGAGAAACGGTTACCTTTGATTTCATTTATCTTATTATTTCTTATTACCAGAAGCGGGTTAAATGCTCCTGCATATTCTATTGTCTTTAAATTCTTGTCAATGACGGTTAATGAAATATCCATTCCGTCCTTTACAGAAGTGTCGTGTATGTTCTTACTGAAGGTCTCCGAAATGCCATTATCAAGAAGGTTAAGTATCTCGCTGGGCTTTTCGGTTTTCTGTTCTTTAATGATATTACGAAGGAGGTCGAAACCTATTATGCTCATAAAGGCGCCCGGAACGCCATGACCCGTACAGTCAACTGCAGCAACGTATATCTTTCCTTCGTTTTCCGAGATCCAGTAGAAGTCACCCGATACAATATCTTTGGGTTTGTAAAGAATAAAGGATTGTGAAAGGAGTTTGCGTAACAGGAATTCAGAGGGAAGCATGGCTTCCTGGATACGTTTGGCATAGTTAATACTGTCAGTGATATTCTTATTCTTGATTGTAAGTTCTTCTTTCTGCTTGGCAATTTCTATCGCCGCCAGCTGTTTCATCCGGAGGACCTGGTTGGCCTGTTTCAGTTTCCTCGTCCTTGAAGAAATGATAAAATAGATGATCGAAAAAACAGCAACAGCATAAAATATATATGCCCATATTGTACTGTAAAAAGGAGGACGGACAATTATCTTAAGGGAAGTTCCCTGTTCGTTCCATATCAGGTCGTTGTTTGACCCTTTAACCTTCAGAACATATTCCCCCGGCGGAAGATTGGAAAACTCCTGGAAATTCCTGTTATCGATATAATTCCATTCATTGCTGAGATTCTGAAGAATATAAGCGTAGTTGTTTTTACTGGGTTTGGTAAATTCAAGGGAAGCAAAGTTTATTATTATACTTCTGTCATCATACGATAATTCGATCTGTTCAATCCCTTCAATATTGATTTCTTCGCGACCTTTGCTTCCGGTTTTGTAAAGAGAGGAGATAACAATGTTAGGAACAAACGGATTATCTTTCATCGAGTCGGCATAAAAAAAGTTTATTCCGTTATAACCTCCGAAAAAGATCTCACCTTTTTTGCTGAAAAAAGATGCGCCATTGTTGAATTCCAGTCCCTGTAACCCGTCTCCTACATCGAACGATCTTACTATTTTTGTTTTTTTATCAAATACGGCCAGACCCCTGTTAGTAGAAAACCATATATTCCCTTTTTTGTCCTGAATTATTTCGTATATCATTTCGTTGGGAAGGCCGTCCTTTTCGGTGTAATATATAAACGTGCCGTCTTTTTTATTGTAATGGTTAAGTCCTGTTCCTGTTCCAATCCATAAAGTGCCGTCCTGAAAATCTTCGGTTATAGCATAGATATAAGGATTACTGATGGAGTATATCTTTCCGTCGTTCATGTTTATTTTACCGGAAATATTCTCGCCGATACGAACGAATTTGTTGGAGTTATAATCGAAACGGCTTAATCCGTTTGCCGTTCCTATCCAGATATATCCTTCGCTGTCCTGCATTGCATAAATGGAAGTATTGTTTGCAATACTGTTTTTATCGCTGGTATTGGCCCAGAAGGGGACAACGGTGTTATTATCGGGTTCGAATCTGAACAGTCCGTTCTTTGTACATGCCCATACGTTCTTCCTGTCATCCTCGAAAAGGCTGTATATCCGGAGATCGTTCAGGTTGGGCCTGAAATTAAATGAGAAAACATCAAATACGTCGTTGAAGGTGTTTTTTCTCGGATCGTAAATGGAAATCCCGTTCTTTGTTCCTATCCAGATATATCCTCTGCTGTCCTTAATGATCGCGTGGATGTTATTTCCGACAATATGCTGTCCATCGGTTCCTTTATCTGTAAAATGAAGTACTTTTCCTGTGTTCCTGTTGAGTATATTCAGTCCGTGTTCCCATGTCCCGATCCATAAAATGGAATCGTTGGCAAGATATAATGACCCGATAATATTACTGCTCAGTTTAATGCTGTTTTCACTGTTACTGCTTCTGTATAAGTAAAAGTTCTTTGGCTTCAGGTCAAGTTTGTCCAGACCCTTGCCATCGGTACCTATCCACAGGTTGTGCGATACATCTTCGTAAAGAGAAATAATAAAATCATAGCCCAGACTAATGTTGTTGTAAGGGTCGTTTTTCATAACATGAAAGACTTGCTTCTTTCCGGTACTGTGTTTGTATTTCAGCAACCCGCCACCAAGTGTGCCAATCCATAAATTCTCATCATAACTCAGGTAGAGTGTTGAAATGTTGTTTGAAACATTGGAAAGGTCGGATGGATAAGGATAAACCCTTGTGAATTTCTTTGTTTTGATGTTGAACAGGTTCAGACCGCATTTTGTAGCGACCCACAGATTGTTTTCACCTGCTTTGAGGATATCAGTTACAAAGTTATCTGAGATTGAAGTAGGGTCATCAGGATCATTAGTGTATTTTTTAAATTGTTCCGAATCGAAATTAAAAAAAATAAGACCGAAAGGAGAGCCCATCCATATCCCGTTATTCTTAATTACCATCGGGAACCCCTTGTCACTTTTCGCAGATGTAAAATAGTCCTGGATGTACTCGTGCTGCGAGAACTGCATTGTTTTTAAAGAAAGTTTGTTCAGCGAATTTGTTGTCTTTATCCAGACATTGTCGTTTTGGTCAATAGCGATACCGAAAACTTCATTTTCACTTATAGATGCAGGATTGTCGGGATCGTGCAGGAAGCGCTGAACGATTCCTGTCTTACGGTCAATCTTATTTAAGCCGTTTTGTGTACCTATCCACATATCCCCGTTTTTGTCCTCAACAATTGAGTTGATCCAGTTACTTGAAAGTGAATTGGTATCAAGGGGATTGAACTTATAAAAATGAAAGCGGTAACCATCAAACTTATTCAGACCGTCCTGTGTGCCTACCCACAAATATCCCCTGCTGTCCTGCTTGATGCAGAGCACTGTGCTTTGCGAAAGGCCGTTGTCAACCGTATAATGTTCTACAAATGTCTCGAATAACTGTGCTTTTACGGTTAAACATAACACCGTAAATACCAGAAAGAAACATGGGATCAGGAATCTTTTCATTATCCGGGACTAATTGACGCTAAATTATAAATTTTATTCTTTTATTTTCTTATTGTTTGATAATAATTTCTATTGTTTTTATAAACAATTGTATAACAGATTAGTGATTGTTTCGCGGGATTTTAATGGGAAATGTTATGGAGTATGTCCTGGTTATAGGTTGAGGTCAAGGTTGAGATCAAGGTCAAGGTTGAGGTCAAGGTTGAGGTTGAGGTCAAGGTTGAGGTCAAGGTCAAGGTTGAGGTCAAGGTTGAGGTCAAGGTCAAGGTTGAGGTCAAGGTCAAGGTTGAGGTCAAGGTTGTAGTGCGGGTGGTATGACCGGGCGACCGGGCGGACAGGTTGGTGGCGTCACCCGGCCAATAGCGGGGGATTCGTGCAAATAGCAATACGAGAATAATATTATGATTTTGATTTTACAGGATTATCTTGCCACAGAAAGCGGAACCTGTCCGAAGGCGAAGGGCAAGGCCCGCCGAGTTTGTACAATGACCATTTTTCGTCAACGGTCTTTGTTGTATTGCTGTCCATTACAGCTACCGACGGCCAGGAAGAATTGTCCTTTTTGTTTTTTGATGAAATTGCGTTAACAATCCACAATGTTTTTTCCGCTGCCGTTATCTTTTTTACATCACGCGAAGGATCGGTATTCGAAAGTACATACCACAAAAGGTCTTCAGCAGGAAGAAGTGAGGTGTCGAAATCGCATAAAACAATGAAAAGGCCACCTGCAGTAATCATATTCCCGGCGTTTTTACTGAATTTCTCAGCACTTTCTATCGTCAGGTTATTTACAAATATTACCGGAATACCGGCATTTAAAAGAGTCATGTTTACATCGGTAAGGCTTGAAATTCCGGCAAGCGATAGTTCAGGTAAAGTTGTTATTGGGTTCCCTTTATTTGAAGCATCAATACCGATCTTTCCTGTATATGCAAAAGTGTCGGCAGCATGGTCGAGTATGTCGGATGCGCCGGAGGAAAGGAAAATGTCAGAATCGAACCTTGTGTTGGAGAATATTGTTTTTAAAAGGGCAGGGTAGTCGCGGATGTTCACACTTTCATCAACAACAATCATTGCTTTATTGAACATCATCTGTCCGGCCCCCCAGAGTGAATAGATCACTTTTTGGGCATTGCCGGGGAACTGGTTGCGGATCGAAACGATCACCAGGTTATGCGCTACTCCGCTTGCGGGCATATGCATGTCGCAGATTTCAGGCAGTTGGGTCATTTTAATAAGCGGAAGAAATATCTTTTCGCTTGCTTCTATCATATAATAATCTTCCTGCGGAGGAATACCAACTAATGTAGCAGGATACACTGCATCTTTCCTGTGTGTTATACAGGTGACATGGAAGAGAGGATATTTGTCTTTAAGGGAGTAAAACCCTGTATGATCGCCAAAAGGGCCTTCTTCAACTAGTGGTTCGGCCGGATCGATGTATCCTTCAATTACAATGTCGCAATCCTCGGGAACCTCCATGTCCTGTGTAATACATTTAACCATTTTAACCGGAGATCTCCGGAGAAATCCAGCCAGTATATATTCGTTAATCCCGTCGGGCAGGGGAGCGGATGCGCACCAGGCATACACAGGATCGCCGCCCAGGGCAATAGCAACGGGAATTCTTCTACCCGACTTTTTATACTCGTTGTAATGTCTTGCCCCGGTCTTGTGCATGTGCCAGTGCATGCCCGTTGTGTTTTTCCCCATCACCTGCATGCGGTACATGCCAACGTTCAGGATTCCTGTTACTGGGTCTTTTGTGTGAACCATCGGCAGAGTGATGAACCTGCCTGCGTCATGAGGCCAGCATTGCAGTATTGGCAGGATCGAAAGATCAGGCTCGTTTATTATTATTTCCTGACATGCTCCCCGTCCTTTTTTGTGCTTTGGAAAATATGATGATAACTGGCGTAGCTGAGAAAGCGTTTTTATTTTTGCCCCAAATCCTTGTGGTGGCCGGGTCACCTGCTGCAATATTTCCCTTACCCTTTCACCGAATTCTTGATAAGAGCCAAGATGCAATGCCTTAAGCATTCTTTTTGTCGAGCCGTAACCGTTTATCAGTAATGGAAACTTTGTCCCGTTATTTGTAAAAAGTAATGCCTTACCTCCTCCGGGTTGTTTCGAAATGCGGTCGGTTATTTCAGGGATCTCGAGGACGGGGGAGCATTGTTCAGAGATTTCAACAAGTTCACCGCTTGCCTTAAGTTTGCTGATATATTCACTGAGTCCGTTGAATGACATTTCCATTATTTACATTTCAAAGATAGGAATTGTTTTGAAAAGGTGTATGACCAAAAAAATCAGCCGTGCTTCGACACGACCTTATTACTTCAACAACAATAAATTCTTACAACCCGGTCGGCTCAGCATGACTGATTTTTTTAAAGTTTCACCACCTTCTCCATCCTGTACACATTTCAAGTTATTTTTTCTTTGTTATAAAATATCGAATGCCAATGCCAAGGTTTAATGTATTGAAATTTACGGAAATGGCTCCATTTAATTGAACATCGTATTCATTTGTGTCTTCCGTTGATAATAAAACAACATTATCTTCTGTTGAATATTCTTTAGAATAATATTGCTTTCCATGATAGATGTATATAGTCTGAAAGGGATACCATTCGACAGAAGCGTTTATAGCTAAACGAGCATTTATATTTTTTAAAATTCGTAAGGAAACTGAAGGACGATATTGTATCTTCTGAGTGTAATACTCTTTAGTACTCTTATAATAATCTCTTCTATTTTTATCATAATCCCAAGGATAAAGCAAAAAGTGATGCATTTCTATATTGCGGTATATAGTCAATTTCGATGCCGTAACACCTAATGAAAATTCTAAAGAGCAATTCTTTTTCTGAACAGAACCTATAAAACAGGGTGTTAAAGAAGCCCGCTTCCCAAAATATGATAATACATAGTTATTTTCTGCATAAGTATTAATGTTTGAAACATATTGATATTCATTACTGGGTTTGTTATAAAACAAACTATATTTATTATTATTCAGGTAAAAACCATTTAAAGATATAGAAAAACGCTTATTAATTTTATAACCTAATTCAAAACTGTAAAATAATCCGTTTCCAACATTTACCTTATTATTTTTTCTGATAATTGTTGTTGAATTTTTGCAATACGTAGTATATTTACTTGCATATTCTAAGTCAGATATTTTTTTTCTAGTGTCATTACAATAATACAATGGAGAAGCATATCCTGTATGCACCCCAATATAAAATTGAGCTTTTATACTATTTTCAAAACAATATAATATTAAAGCAAATGTAAATACTATCTTTATTCTGCTCACATTTAATGTCGAACTAATTTATTCTCAGGTAAAAGTAGGAAAAAAACAGATAATTCAAAAATCCCCTTCAATGCCAATGCACAGATGGGGATTCAGTTGAAATAATAAGATAATTGTTTAGGTTGTTCTGGCTTTTCGGTTTCAATGGTCAAGGTCTTTTGTCAGAGCAACGGGTTTGGTCAGTGGTCTTGGTCATAGTCGGGCTGCTTGCGCTAAAGGTTGTAACCGTTGTGCAGCCAACCTCTAAGATGTGGTTGTTATAGGTGACGTTTACCAAAGACCACGACTTATAACCAGACCCGCTGCCACGACCAAAGACCACAACAAATTATAACTCACCTGAATAATTACAAAAAAATATTCTTACGGAACAAACGTAAGCCCCTTGCCCATGTAAACGCCCGTCGAGCCAAGTATTTCCTCGATTCGGATAAGTTGGTTGTATTTGCATATCCTGTCGGTACGGGAGGCAGCGCCGGTTTTTATCTGGCCGGTGTTAAGGGCAACAACGAGGTCGGCAATTGTGCTATCTTCGGTTTCACCCGAACGGTGGCTGATAACAGAAGTATAACCGAATTTACTTGCCATCTGAATGGTCTGAATTGTTTCGGTCAGGGTTCCAATCTGGTTAAGTTTTATCAGGATGCTGTTTGCGGCTCCCTGTGTAATGCCTTGCGCCAGGCGGGTTGTATTGGTAACAAAAAGGTCGTCGCCGACTATCTGTATTTTTCCGCCAAGTTGCTTTGTCATTTCCACCCAGCCTGTCCAGTCGTCTTCTGCAAGTCCGTCCTCGATAGAGATGATGGGATATTTTTTTACCCAGGTTTTCCAGTAATTAACCATTTCGGCAGGGGTGTATTTTTTACCGTTCGATTCTAGTTTATACAGGTTTGCCTTTTCATCATAGAACTGGCTTGCGGCAGGATCCAGGGCGATATAAACATCATCGCCGGGTTTGAAACCTGCTTTTTCTATTCCCTGTAGAACGAGTTCAATTGCTTCTTCGTTGCTTTTAAGGTTGGGAGCAAAACCGCCCTCGTCACCTACGTTTGTGCTGTATCCTTTAGAACTGATAACCTGTTTGAGGTTGTGATATATCTCTACTCCCATGCGGATGGCATCGCTGAATGTTTCGGCCCCTACAGGCATTATCATGAATTCCTGGAAATCAATTTTATTATCGGCATGAGCGCCGCCGTTAAGAATATTCATCATCGGGACAGGCAGAATGTGTGCAGAAACTCCTCCAAGATAACGGAATAAAGGTTGGCTTGTTTCCTGAGCAGCAGCTTTGGCGGCAGCAAGAGAAACGGCAAGAATGGCATTTGCACCGAGTTTGGATTTGTTATCGGTTCCGTCAAGTGTTATCATTGCATAATCAAGTTCGGCCTGATCGGTAACGGTCATGCCTTTTATTTCCTTGCTTATAATATTGTTGACGTTGTGGACTGCTTTAAGCACACCTTTTCCGAGATAACGCTTTTTATCTCCATCACGTAATTCTACGGCCTCGTATTTCCCGGTGGAAGCGCCTGAGGGAACGGCAGCGCGTCCGAAAGCGCCGGCTTCGGTGTAAACGTCTGCTTCAATAGTAGGGTTGCCTCTTGAATCCAGTATCTGGCGGGCAAAGATTTCAGCAATTCTGCTCATAATTTATAGGGTTAAAATTTGATTTAAAATTACTCAAAATAGTGATATAATAAAATCAATCATTATCAATTTAAAAAAAAAGTAATACCCATGCCCTCGCTATTGGCCGGGTGACTCTTCCCGCAAGCCCGTGCAGTCGCCCGGTCATGCCGGCGCGCTATAATATCGGCAACAAAAACACCTATAAAAAAGTGATCAGTTCCACTTAATGGGATTGGGCCGGGAATATATTATCCCAGATAAAGCAATAGGATTTTTTCTAATGCTTAGTAATAGAGACTTGAATAAGACCCAAGATCGAAAATCCAAGCCTCAAGCCCCAAGGGAAAAATACCTTGGAATTTGGGTCTTTATTGAAAATTCAGAACTCCTGATCCGATAATTGTAATTCAACTGATTGCAGCTTTATTTTGCAAAATGTCAC
>CAZEWB010000042.1:0-12493 GCA_964515655.1 uncultured Bacteroidales bacterium | reverse complement strand
AGATCATGTAATACTGACCTGTCAGATTAACGGTAACAGAAGTGGCTGCACTGTTCGGATTTGCAAAGATAGCCGTACCGGGGCCTGTAGACGTCCATGTTCCGGTACCGGCAGAAGGAATTGCACTGAGATTGTAAGAAAGAGAACATTCCGCATCATTGGCGCCTGCATTGGCAACGGGTTGTTCATAGAATCCGACAACAGTCTGGTCGGACGAAACACATCCGTTCCCGTTATTTTCTGTCCATGTAAAAGTATATTGGCCGTCGGAAGTGACCGAAACCGTAGTGTTTGCGGAATTGGTGTTAGTAAAGGTGGCTCCTGCGGGAACCGATGTCCATGTGCCGGCACCCACGCTGGCCGAAGCATTCAGCAGGAATTGGTGGGAGCAAACTGTTCCACCTGACCCGGCATCAGCGACAGGTTGCTGTGTAAATGTAACTACAACATCATCACTTACCTGACATAATGCAGGTCCTACAGTAAATGTAAATGTATAAGCGCCTCCCGGTGCAGGAACGGTAACATTTGAGAGCGGCAGTGTGGGATTTCCGAAGGCAGCTGTAGGCGGATTTGAAGTCCACTGCCCGGTTCCCGCACTGGTTGTAGCTGTGAGTGTATAAGTCAGCGCGCAGACCTGAGCGTCCTGACCTGCATTAACTGTATATGTACCACAGCATGAGGGGTCGGAAGGAGATAAAACTGTTATTGTTTGTGTAGTCGTTGTTGAAGTGCATCCGTTTTCTGTAGCTGAAAGCGTAACATTATATGTGCCCTGGTTTGCCCATGTAATCTGATATGGACCAAACCCCGATCCGCCTAAAACAGTAGCGCCTGCAAAATTCCAGGTAGCTGTAGCGCTTCCTGCGGTTGTTCCTGTAAAATTAATATCCGAAGGGGTATTTGGGCATATGGGTGTCTGAACGGTAAATGCAGAAGTAGGAACAGGATTAACAGTAACACTTACCTGGTCGGTAGCAGTCTGAGCGCAAGCATCAGAAACTGTTACAGTATATGTTGTAGTGCCGACACCGGGAGATACGCTCACCGTCTGTGTTGTGCCCGCGCTGTTACTCCAGTTATAAGAATAGTTGGGTGATCCGCCATTTACCGCAACGGCAAGAGGAACCGGTTGCAAGCCATTGCATATTGTCTGGTCGTTGCCGGCATCAATTGTCATTGGCGAATTATCGGCAACCCAGACAGTATCATAAACATAGCCTGTACCACAGGGATTGGGAAGTCCAAATACTACGTATTCGGGGGGTACTTCCGTCAGTCCGTCAAGAATAGGGTCAAGGTTAAAAGTAGTCTGGGTCTGGCCTGCGGGTATTGTAACCGAAGTGGGGATATTTGCAGTAAAATCAGCATTTGTTGCGGTTCCACCTACAGTAAAAGTAACTGGATAATTGCTTGCCGGAGCAGTCCCTATGGTAACAGCAACTGTAGCCTGTGAACAGCCTTCTGCAGCTGTGCTTCCATTGCTGTAAGTAACAATAATATCAAGAGCGTCTGTAGAAAAGGAGTTTGCTTCAAGGAACACCGCGGAGTCGTACATGTGGTCTCCAACGTCAGCAACAGCTATTTTAATGTGATATTGCTGGCAGGGAACTACGTTAGCTGTAGCGGTAAGGACGGTCGTAAAGCCATCAAAAATCACATACTGTCCACCGGCAGATTCGTTGTCGATAAAGTACTGAGAAAATGAACCGGCGTTAACATTGTTGATGGTTACCGGTGTTGTTGTGCCTGGGATCAATGCAATATTTAAATTATTATAGGATCCGCCACCAGGATTAGGCCCTGTTATAAAAAAGCCGAAAACGTCATTGAATGAAGAACCAACCCACTCGGGATATTCTTCGGAACCGAAAACATAACGGAAAGTAATCTGGTTATCAAGAGGTGAAAAGTCGAATTCAAGAACTGCCGCATCATAAGAAGAATTGCCTGCAATATTATCAAGAGTGGCATCTCCTGGCCCCGCCATGTCGTCATTCATAAATACACTAACCGCCTGGGCTACCTGAACAACATTCCCGGTAGAAAGGACGATACCTGAAGTCAACCCAAGATTAGTAGTATTTCCATTTGAGAATTCGGCTATCTGTCCGGCACCCGTTGCTCCTGTCTGCCCGGTATAAGTAATATTTGTAACTGTAACACCACCGCCAAGAAGAACATTAGTAACCAGCTGCTGAGGGGTCTGGCCTGTTGTGATTATAAGTTGTGAGTATGAAAACAACCACGAGACCGAAAAACAAAAAACTAATATATATCGTTTCAAATTCATATTTGTATCAATTTAGATTTAAGACCTTTTTTTCGGAAAAAAGTTGACAACAAGTATACAAAAAAAAAAGATATATTGTATCCAAAAATCGTATCACTCACTGTTTCAGCAACAAACGCATATTAAATATTTGCATCTTTTTGAAACATAATTTGTTTTTCCCACGTAAAAGAAAGTCATTTCAGGGTGATGAGTGTAAGAATTCTGCTTTTTTCAATTCTTTTTTATTATAACACTGTCGTTATTCTTGCTCAGGAGGAGATTTACCCTGAGCCGGACACAAGTTCTGCATACTCAGGTTTTGCCTCGATTTTTGTAATACCCACTGCTATCGCATCGGACTATGTTGCTTACCTTGGAGGAATAGGCTCTGTTCTTATAAACGACAAAATAATTATCGGCGGATACGGAATGCGCAAAACCGGGATGTTGCATGCCAACAAGGGTCCCTTTTCAGGAAAAATGATGACCTTTGGCAGTGCCGGGCTTGTTGGCGGATATACATTCAATACAAATAAAAGACTTAAGCCAGTGATCCAGTGTTTTGTCGGATGGGGTGGGCTTACATTCAGTTCAACTGATGCTAAGGGTTATGCCGTTACCGAGGAATTTAACCGGGTTGGAGTTGTTTCACCTTCTTTAAGTGTCGACTTTAACCTTGTCTCGTTTATGTGGTTTTCTGTTGGTGCCAATTATATGTTTGTAGGTGGTATAACTGCTGATGGTTATTCTAACCGTGACTTTTCGAAACCGGGGGTATACATCTCTGTCAAACTGATGACGGGGAATTGACAGATCATGGTATTATGTCATAGCGGCGGGTCAGGTCTGTTGTTCAGGTCATGGTACGACGGCATATACAGAGTTAGGATGAAAGCGGAGAATGAGGGCTGGGACTTAGATTAGAAGTAGGATTAGGATTAAGACTTAGGATTAAGATTAGGAAATGTATTAGCTGCTGGCGCCGGGGGAATACACTTCGGGAGCGGACGAGCGCTGGCTCGACCTTGGCCTTGACCTCGACCTCAACCTTTTTAAGTAAACACAATGATCTTTTACATTAAAAACGCGATCAGTTAAAATAGATTTATCAACTTTTGCAAAGGGTTGAGTAAAAACCGTTATTTTTGCATAAAAACTCACCGTGAAGGCAAAAAGCGAAGAAGTAACGCCCCTGATGCAGCAGTATAACACATTCAAGTCGAAATTCCCCGACGCGATACTGCTTTTCCGTGTAGGTGATTTTTACGAAACTTTCGGGACAGACGCAATAAGGACCTCAAAAATTCTTGGGATAGTACTTACGAAACGCCATAACGGTTCGGCTTCTGAAATTGAACTGGCGGGCTTTCCTTATCATGCTCTTGACACATACCTCCCGCGGCTTGTGCGTGCAGGCGAACGCGTTGCGATATGCGATCAGCTCGAAGACCCAAAACTCACAAAAAAGATCGTCAAGCGCGGAGTTACCGAACTTGTCACTCCCGGCGTTACAATGAACGACAACGTCCTTTCGGTAAAAGAGAACAATTTCGTATGCTGTGTATTTCTTCAGGGGAATGGCGCCGGCGCTGCATTTGTTGATATTTCTACCGGTGAATTCTATACTGCCGAAGGAACTCTTGAACAGACAGAAAAACTTATACAGAACCTTTCGCCTAAAGAAGTCCTGTACGAACGTTCTCAACAGGAAAAAGTGACCTCACTCCTTGGGTCAAAGTTCTACTTCTTTAAACTTGACGATTGGATGTTCTCGCTGAACAACGCACGCGACAGGCTTTTGAAGCATTTCGAAACAACGACGCTTAAAGGGTTCGGCATCGATAACATGTCACTGTCACTTGTGGCAGCAGGAGCAATTTTTTTCTACCTCGACCAGACACATCATGATAAGATAAAGCATATAGTCTCTGTCTCACGCCTCGATCACGACCAGTACGTATGGCTCGATAAATTCACGATCAGAAATCTTGAACTATTTCATCCGATCACAGAAAACGGGTCCTCACTTTGCGACGTGCTGGATAATACAAGTACCGCCATGGGCTCGCGTATGCTCAAGCGCTGGATATCCATGCCTCTTATTGACATTGCTGCTATACGGGAACGTCATGATATAACCGGATACTTCTGCGACAATACCGAAGTAGCCGGAAAGGCCGAAACACTTTTAAAACAGACAGGCGACCTTGAACGGCTTACTGCAAAGATGGCAACCGGGCGCATCAATCCGAGGGAGATAGTTCAGTTGCGGAAATCGCTGGTTTCTGTAAAAGCACTTAAAGAACTCTGCCTTAAACAAAGTGATAAAACTCTAAAAAAACTTGCTGAAAAGATTGACGATTGCACAATTGTATGTGAACGGATCGAAAAAGAATTGACCCCGGAACCACCCGTTCAATTCGGAAAAGGTGATGTTATTGCTACAGGATTTTCTCCCGAATTAGACGAGATACGCGCCATTGCAAGAGGAGGAAAAGATTTCCTTGTAACAATTCAGCAAAGGGAAATTGAAAAGACAGGGATCAATACTCTTAAAATAAGTTTCAACAGTGTTTTCGGGTTTTATATTGAAGTAAGGAACGCGCACAAGGATAAAGTGCCGTCCGAGTGGATAAGGAAACAGACGCTGGTGAACGCCGAGCGCTATGTAACACCTGAACTTAAGGAGTACGAAGAAAAAATTCTTACAGCAGAAGATAAGATCAACGCACTTGAAACAGAACTTTTCGGAAAACTTGTACTTGGGATAAGTGAGTTTATTCCTGTTATTCTGTCGAACGCAATGATCACCGCCCGCCTTGATGTGCTTATAAATTTTGCACTTCTGGCACGCAGACAGCATTACACGAGGCCAACGATGAACGAAGGCAACGCGATCGACATTAAGGATGGCCGTCACCCGGTAATTGAACAAATGCTCCCGTCCGATCAGCCTTACATTCCAAACGATGTATACTTAGACAATGAGGAGCAGCAGATAATAATTATTACAGGTCCCAATATGTCGGGTAAGTCTGCGCTGTTAAGGCAGACTGCTCTCATTTGCCTTCTGGCTCAGGTCGGAAGTTTTGTTCCTGCTAAAGCATCTTCGCTAGGAGTAGTTGACAAGATATTTACGCGCGTTGGTGCTTCTGACAACATCACACAGGGCGAATCGACATTTATGGTGGAAATGATTGAGACCGCCAGCATTTTAAACAACCTCTCATCACGCAGCCTCATCCTTCTTGACGAGATCGGCCGCGGCACCAGCACATACGACGGCATTTCCATTGCATGGTCCATTTCTGAATTTTTGCATGAACATCATTTACATAAAGCAAAAGTGCTTTTCGCAACACACTACCACGAACTGAACGAAATGGAAGGAACCTTTAAACGGATAAAGAACTTCCACGTTACTGTAAAAGAGGCCGACAATAAAGTGATCTTCCTCCGCAAACTTGTTCCGGGCGGGACAGAACACAGCTTCGGTATCCACGTTGCAGAAATGGCGGGCATGCCTAAGACCGTACTTAAAAGAGCAAGGGAAATCCTTATCCAGCTCGAAAAGAACAGCCGCAACGAACCGGAGAGACCGTTAAAAGAAATAAAGACACAGAAGGAAGGATATCAGCTTTCACTTTTCCAGCTCGACGACCCCGTGCTTAAACAGATACGCGACGAGATAAAGAACACCGACATCAACAACCTTACCCCGATGGAGGCGCTGAATAAACTGAACGAGATAAAAAAGATCACAGGGTTATAGATATTCGCTTCGCTGAGATACGCTTCGCGATATTCGCTGCGCTGATATTTTTAAAAAAAAGGTCAAGGTTGAGGTCGAGGTCAAGATTGAGGTCGAGGTCGAGGTCGAGGGCGAGGGCGAGGGCGAGTAAGTTTACCCTTTCTCGACCTTGACCCCGGCCTTGACCTTACCACTCCCTCCCTGGTTTGTCCCCTGACAAACCAGTGGAGGATGGCCGGTATCACCCCGTCAAAAGTGGTGGGATTACCCCCGCAATTGGCCGGGTGACGCCACCCGCTTGCCAGCCCGGTCGCCCGGTCATGCCTACGCATTCACACAACTGTAATGGTCATTGGTATTGGCAGATGGGTCTGTCCTGGTCCTTACCAGAAAATATTTGACTCGTTCGATAATATTAACTATTTTTGTATAAAGACATTGTATTCGTATTATTGAAACCTGTTTGTTCTATCATGAAATTGATCTTAAAATATATTATTATAAGTTTAATATTACTGTTATTTCAGGGTGTTTCTTACAGCCAGGAAAACAGTAATAACGAACCTGCCGATTCCACAAATGTTACAGGAAAGGTTGCCTTTGATGTGATGACCTGGTTCGGATATACCATCACCTATTTGAATGGGCCTGTTCGCCAGAATGGCTTTTTCACTCATGCTTATAAAGATGTTTCGTATCGATTAAGAGTGACATATCCGATAAAAAAATACAGGGTTGGTCTCGATTTCTCAATTAAAGAGATCATCAAAGATGAAAAACTCACTCACGGAATTATGACAAACGGACTGCAGACAATAAATCTAACTGCAGATTACACTTTTAATGAACGTAATAATTTAAAACTCGGTGGTTATTTAAATTTCAGGATTTACCACCTCAAATTCAACGAAGACATACAAAATGATTTTGCCCAGCTTGGTATAATTGCAGAGAAAAAGATTAACGCCAACATGTCTTTGCTTTTAATTCCCGTGTACAGTTTCAGTGAAAATTGGAATGTAATAAAAAGCAGCATTTACCTTAATGCCGGGTTACGGTTTATTCCATCTATGAGCAATTCCAGATTAAAATCATCAGGAAGAAAATTTAATTTTGCTATTGCAATTGCTTATCAAATAAATATGACAAAACAAAAGTTGCAGGTACCACTTAAAGCCAGACATTACTTATTATATCCTTACTTTCCATTCTATCGTGGTGAAGAATACAAGTATATGTACTTTAATGCTTTTGCCTCTCCGGGCAGGATGTTTCCAGTTATTGAATTCGGTATTAGAAGTAATAAACTTGTTTCACATACGCTTGGTTTTGGATACTCATTTAATGAAGATTCTATTTCACATCAGATGGGAGTATATACGGATGGAACCGATAAGACAATTCTTACACATTATAGAATTTCCTATCAGTATGATCATATAATATTAAAAAAATGGATGAAAAACTATTCAAATGTTCCGTTTTATCCATATCTGGGTGGAAAAATTACTTTAAATTACAATGATTACAGATATAGTTGCGTGGCAACAAGTGAGGATTGTAATTTTACTCATTATAGTATCTATACGTTTTATAATGACACTACTTTTTTAATTGCTCCACAATTAACATTTGGATTACGATCCCACCATAACAGATTGTTTTTCGATGCGGGGATTTGTTTTAATCTTGCTGCATTTACATCCGGAAGTTATGATTATTTGACATATTGTAAATATCCCAATGAACCACCCTGTAATGTTTCTGGCAAGAACGGCAAATTCGAAAAAACTCTTTACGTAAACGATTTATGGAAGAACCGGTTTTTTGCAGATAATATTTACTTTAAAATTGGGTATGTGTTTTAGTCGAAGTTCTGAAGTCTGAAAGTATAGTGAGAGCGGAACTTTCGACATTAAAGGGAGCGTTATTACGTAAGGCTTATAAAAACAGGTCAAGATCGAGATCAAGGTCGAGTAAGTTTACCCCTTCTTGACCTTGACCTCGGCCTTGACCTGAATAGCACCTTTGTGAAAAAAAGGGGATCATTGCTTCAGCAGCGCATACCTGTGTTCGTCAACAAGCATGTTGCATTTAAAAACTGATTTTTTGAACACGCCTTCCTTCTGGAATCCGCATTTTTCCAGTACTTTCATCGATGAAGGGTTCCATTCGTATATGCCGGTGTGTATCCTGTTAATGTCAAGATTTTCGAAGCCGTATTTAGTAATGAGTTTTACTGCTTTTGTTACAATGCCTTTGTTCCAGTAATCTTCGCCGATAAAATATCCTATTTCAGCCGATTTGCGGTAAATGTTCTGGCCTAATGAAAGACTGATGTTTCCGACATATTCGCCGTTGAACTCTATTGCAAAAACAATGAGGGAAGGAGTTCCTGTAAATAATTCAAAAAAATGTTCGGCATCCTTAAAAGTATACGGGTAAGGAAATCCGTCGCGGAGGTTGCGGCCGATTTTTTCATTATTGGCAAGATTTGCCATGCGAGGAAGGTCGTCCCTGGTAAGTTTTCTGAGTATGACATTGTCGTCGCGGAGTTCCATATAGATTTCTGTTAGTAAATTTTATTATCCCAAAAACAAACCCAGGGGCATGAGGAGATTCTGAATTAATTTCCTAATGACAAACATGCCCAAAACCCCCTTCCCGTCATTCCGGACCTGTTCCGGAATCTCCTCATGCACATTACAAATACCAATGGGTGCAGGGCATTAGAGAGATCCTGAAACAAGTTCAGGATGACGGGTTGGGTGATTGGGGCATTAGTCATTCCCTGTGTGAAGAAAAAGCCTGCTTTTATAGGAGACCTTACAATGACGGCTGGGGTTTGGGGCTCAGGTTCATGCATGGGAATTGGGATTCGAGATTGTGTTTTATTTATTTCCATCTCCACTTCAGATCAGTTTCGTATTTTACTTGTAGCGCAGATGCCATGGACTTCAGGAATTCTCTTACTTCTGTGATGTTGCTGATTTTCTTTACAGGAAGTAATACCGACTGACCGGGTTTCATCTTTATCAGGATAAGTTCCGGGATCTCTGTCATTCCGGTAATTTCAGAAGTTACAGTCCTGCCTTCACTAGCGGTATCGCTGGTATAAATATAATCGTTTTCAAAAGTAATTGTAATATGTCTTCCGAATCTTTCCTTAAAATTCTCCCTGATATATTTTCCGTAATACTTTACATACCGTTGTCTTTCATACAATGGAAAAAGAAAAAACCAGAGCACTCCTACAAAAATAAAAATATAAGCGGTTATATAACTTTCCAGAAGCACGAACGGGATACCTAATAATATATATACAACGGGGACGATCACTTTATTCATTATTCTTTTTCTGCGGATCATGGGCGACTTCGAAGCGGAATAAAGCTGGAAAATGAGAAAGTCCTTTTCGTCAAGATTATATTCACACTGCATAACCGGCCGGGTTTTAGTCGTAATAAGGATAGGACTTTTCGAAATAATGGATCTTTACAAGTAAACTATACTCGCCCTTACCTCCCATAAAAGTAAATTCAACTTTTATTTTCATGCCGTTGTAATTGCTCCATCTCGCTTCGATAACATCGTAACCCCAGTGCGTTTTTTTATAAGGGTCCCTGAAAGTTCTATCACCTTTGATAAGTGCATCAGGCTTGCCATAATACTTTGTATAGTCAGCGATAATATTTTCTGTTACTGACAGTAATTTCATGAAATTACTTTCATTGATGTCATCAGAATACTTATGAAAAAAAATCCAGTTGAGTTTACCGTCTTCGAATCTGTAACCCCAGTTTTCCGGTATGCCATATATGGTGTCAGGCCGTTCAAGCGTAACAGTGTTTTCGTAAAAACCAGAGGTTTTGATACCGGGATATAATTTTTCAACGTCGTTTTGCGACATCCCCATAGTGGCTTTTTCCTGCGAGTACAGGGTTGCGCAAATAGCCGACAGCGCTATGGACAGGATTAAATACTTCATCTTTTATTCTTTTAGATTAAGAGGGAAATGTAAAATCAAAGGTACACATTTTTCTAAATAGTCGATAGTCAACAGTCGGCAGTCTTCAGTAGGCAATTGACAGTTGGCAATTTGCAGTTGGCAATTTGACAGTGGGCAATTGCCAACTGCATACTGGTGACTGCCAACTAAAAATGTACATTTAAGACAAGGGAATACCTATACCTATACCTCAACTTCGTCTTCGCCTTTAAAGAAGTGAAAATCGAAGAAACTGTACTTTGGGTTTGGAACTATGGTTATCCATTTTTTGAAATGCATGCGCCATTTCCATTTCAGAGAATAAAAGCCTTTATTTAAATACGCTGCAACATAAGGATGGGCCTTTACTTTAAGAGAACCAATCCTGTTATTTTCGAAAAGGTATTCGAGATTACTTTCGATCTGATCGGTAAGGATAATAGCCGGGGCGACACGTCCTGTTCCCTGACAGGTCGGGCAGTTTTCCATGGTCACGATGTTTGTCTCGGGGCGTACGCGCTGGCGGGTAATCTGCATAAGGCCGAACTTCGACAAAGGGAGAATGTGATGTTTTGCACGGTCAAGATCCATAATATCCCTCATGTGCTGGAACAGCTTTTTCTTATGTTCGGGATTGTACATGTCGATGAAATCAACGACAATGATCCCGCCCATATCACGAAGACGCAACTGCCTTGCTATCTCTTCGGCAGCCAGAAGGTTAACCTGAAGAGCGTTGTTCTCCTGGTCATTCTGGTTCAGCGCGCGGTTGCCGCTGTTGACGTCTATTACATGAAGCGCTTCGGTATGTTCTATAATAAGGTAAGCCCCCGAAGGCATTGTCACGGTTTTGCCGAATGCTGTCTTTATCTGCTTTTCTATCCCCAGATGCTCGAACACCTGAGTTGTCCCCTTATAGAACTTTACGATCTTCTCTAAGCCGGGACTGATATTTTTTACATAATCTACTACTTCACGGTACATCACATCGTCATCTACAACGATGCTCGAAAATGATGCGTTAAGGATATCCCTGAGTATTGCATTTGTGCGGTCAATTTCGCCGACAAAAAGCGAGGGAACGGGAAGTGTGACGGCTCTATGAAATGCAGATTCGAATTTTTCGACAAGTTCGTTCAGTTCGGGTTCAAGGTCCGAGATCTTTTTCCCCTCGGCAACCGTGCGGACTATCACGCCGTAATTCCTGGGCTTGAACGCGTCGAAGATACTTTTAAGTCTTGCCCTTTCGTCGGACGATTTTATCTTTTGCGAAATATTGATCTTATTCGAAAAAGGTATCAGCACCAGGTTCCTGCCCGGAATTGAGATTTCGCTTGTAAGCCTGGGACCCTTTGTTGATATGGGTTCTTTGGCGATCTGAACTAAAATAGGCTGACCGTTCTTAAGTATCTCTGTTATCTTTCCGTTCTTCGGAATATCAGGAAGAAGATCTATTGACGATATTTTCTGAATGCCTTTTTTGCCTGATATGTGGGACTGAATATAGTAGTTCTGTGTAAGTACCTGCGGACCCATGTCGAGATAATGCAGAAAAGCATCTTTGGAATATCCCACATCAATAAAAGCTGCATTTAATCCCTGAACCGTTTTCCTGACGCGGGCAAGATAGATGTCGCCAACCGAAAAACGTATATTGTTCTTAACTTTTGAAAGTTCGGCCAGGTGCTTGTTTTCAATCAACGCCACCGATATCTCGGAGGGGTCCGTTTGAATCACTAATTCTTTATTCACCTTATAAACTAATAAATACAATAAACCCATAGATATTCTACGGGTTTATTGTAAAATGTATTTCAGAAATAACTAACGGATTTTTTTCTTATGTCTGTTCTTCCTTAGACGTTTTTTCCGTTTGTGCGTGGCCATCTTGTGCCTTTTACGCTTTTTTCCGCAGGGCATATTAAAATTCTAATTATTTTTTTACAGCCTTTTTAACCTGACCTACAAATGATTTAGCCGGTTTGAAAGCGGGAATAAAATGCTCAGGAATAATAATGGTTGTGTTCTTGGAAATATTCCTTGCGGTTTTCTTTGCGCGTTTTTTAATGATAAAACTGCCGAAGCCACGGAGATAAACGTTGTTACCTTTTACCATAGATTCTTTCATTGCGTCCATGAAAGATTCAACTGTTTTCTGTACGATTACCTTTTCAATTCCTGTTGATTTGGAAATTTCGTTTACGATGTCTGCCTTTGTCATAGTTATTTGTTTTAAAAAGTTAGTTTTTTAAAAAATTGGACTGCAAATATATATATTAATTTTATAAACAATACAGATTTCTTTCATTTTTCTTATTTTTTATTCCTGATATCCCGATATTTTTGACGAATAAGTGAAAATCAGAGACATATGGAGTAAAACATTAATTAAAATACAGAAGAAAATTTTTAAAATAATTGAATTGTACTTCGTGGAATATAACTTTCTCTGCATTTTACTGTATTTATGGCCTGTACA
>CAZEWB010000041.1:9734-12512 GCA_964515655.1 uncultured Bacteroidales bacterium | reverse complement strand
CTCCTAATGACAAACTTGCACAAAACCCCCTTCCCGTCATTCCGGATCTGTTCCGGAATCTCACATGGACAACACAAGAATTCTATATGAGATATGGGAGGTGAGAGATCCTGAAACAATCCTGAATCAAGTTCAGGACAGGATGACGGGTTGTGTGGAGGGGGCATTAGTCATTCCCTGTGTGAAAGTAAAAGCGTGCTTTTAAAGGGGACCTCAGGATGACTGATTTTTTTTGTTTTTTAAAGTTTCACCACCTTCTCCATCCTGTACACTCCATTGCCTATAACTTTTACCCCATACACTCCCACCGGCAGCTGCGAAATATCCAGAATCGTTTCGGTTTCTTTAGTGGTAATGCTGCGTATGGGCTTGCCCTGGATGTCGTAAAGCATAATGGTGTATGCTCCCGAAATAACTCCCCTTATTTTTACGTGTAATTCTGTGCTGGCCGGGTTGGGGAATATCTCAACTTTGCGCTTGTAAAAATCCTGCGAAGCAAATGTAGTAGGACAATGCACAACATACACTTGCACAGTATCGCCTGCCATGCGTTCCCATGGCTCGTACAAGGTTACAATTAATGGTTGCCAGCCGGTATCAGTCGGGAAAACCATTATGGTTGTGTCAATCCAAAGTGGCAAGGTGTAGGGGTAATAAATGCTGTCTAATACCATTGTGCTGTTTGCATATAAACTATAGGGTGCGCTGCGGCCTTTTATACGTACTTCTACAAAGTTGGTATCATTCTGGCAGAGGGTGTCGGGGTAGTTTAGGATTTCTACAACAAGGGCGGTGTCGCTGCAACTTCTCAAACCATCACATCCTAAACTGTCCGTTTTTACTAACCAGGCTTGCTGGTAGGGGCCTACATTAGCTGTATCAATCGCAGAACCACAAAAAACATAGCCCTTATCGCTTGTTCCTGTTATATCCCAGGCACGGTAGCGGAAATATTGTGAAGTATCACCTTGATAATAATCACGTGACCACATAATATCTCCATTGTTACTGAATTTTGTAACTTCAGTAAAGATCTTAGATGTAAAACCTTGAGGTGCTCTTTGTGTTAATAATATCTGTTTATTATCTGATGTTGAAATCATCTTAGCAACTAAAACAGCAATAATTCCTGCTCCTATCTGCTTTGACCATAAAACATTAAATTGCCCGTCTAATTTCTTTACACAAGCAATAGCCGGAAATTGTGGATTATCATAAAAATTATATGACATTCCTGTAATAAAATAACAGCTGTCTTGAGATAATGTAATTGATTTAATCCCATCATAACTTGAATGGTTTAATGTACCAAAGAAATACTGACCGACAACTTGTCCTGTTGTATCAGTATTAATCAAATACCAATCCTGATGACTACCATCAGGTAAAGAAACAGCTCCAATTAATAAGTTATTATCAAAACCGAGCTGAATTGTACTTGCAGCATCCGGATTTATTGTTCCTATGCTTTTAGTAGAAGTTGTGTTAAAATTTGTATCAGTTTTCCAGAAAATGATGTTCAAATTAATTAAACTATCCCCATTATCATCATACCACGTTGGTCCGATAAAATAATAACTGTTTTTTAATCTGCAATGACCAAAAAAGAGAGAATAATCAATAGAATAAAGAGAATCGTTATACATTACAAGACTTGTATCGATATATAGCATATACTGTTTGTAAATACCTAAAGAATTCTGATGTTGAGATAATAATAATAAATTGCTATTATTTAAAACAATAAAATTTTCTATTATATAGCCACCGGTGTCTGCTCCAAATATGGCCGTATCAATAACATCGCCCAGATTATTTGTTTTAACCAGAAAAATCTTTGTATTAGGGGTATTTCTTAAATTCCCATTAATATAGAATCTATTGTTGACTTCAATTAAACTATTTAAAACTGGGTAAGATAAACTGTCATAATCATATGTTTTAAAAAACTGAGTGGACTGGCATAGCCCACTCAGCTTAAAAACTATAAGGAATAATATTGAAAATACTATTTTCACTTTTTAATGTTCAGTTCTTTACTACACTGCCTTTCTCCATCAATGTACAAAGTTAATATATAATTACCTGTAATGCAAGTATTACAGTTAATCACAATCTCACCTTTCCTCAATCCATCGCATAGATTCCATGCCACGAATTTGGGACAAGGTTTCTATTTTGCATCATCATTTTCATAATATTTTACCTGTTTTTAAGTTAAAATTCCCCTTCTGATTGGATTTCCCAAATTCGTGGCTTTCCACATATCCCAAATTCGTGGCTTTTTTGTATCCCGGATTCGTGGCTTTATTTTTTCATAAAAGGGTAGATTTTAAAAACTGTAATGTAAATATACAATGTTTAAAATATTTCTACCATTCATTTCTGATATTCTTTTGAAATTTTAATGGATCTATAGGGAGTGAAATCTCCTTGCTTAGTTCATTGATATCTTTGGTTGAAAATACCGGTTTTTTGTTGCTTTTATTTTTTGGGGTATTTAAAGCAATGCATGTTTCTTCTTTAGTTTCAATCTCAAAATTCAATGATCTTAAAAACTGAACCAAAGAATTAAAGGCATTTCTGTCATTTGTTCTTATGATGGCTTCCATATAGTTTTTATTTTTACAAATATAAGGAATATTTCGTTACGGTCACAATGTAATAACTTTCCCGCCTGAGTCATAAGAAAGGCAGAGGATGCGGAGTTGGACAAAACAAACAGATACTATTTTTATAAAGATTATGAACAGAAAAAGTTAACTTTGCAGAAAAAAT
>CAZEWB010000041.1:0-9724 GCA_964515655.1 uncultured Bacteroidales bacterium | reverse complement strand
GTGTTGGGTGTGTTTGGGTTTGTTTGTTGACTGAAAGGACTTCACCTATAAAAAATAAGATGAAGATTTCCTATAACTGGCTAAAGAGGTATATTTCGCTCGACATTACTGCAGAAGAGACAGCCGGGATCCTTACTTCCATTGGGCTAGAAGTAGAGGGCATTGAGCGCCTGCCGCACGAAAAACTCGATTATTCATCGTTTATTATAGGTGAAGTCCTTTCAGTTAACAAACATCCCAAAGCCGACAAGCTGACGCTTACACAGGTTAATATAGGACATGCTTCTCCGCTGAATATCATTTGCGGGGCGCCCAATGTTGAGGCCGGACAGAAGGTTGTTGTTGCTCCCGTTGGGTCATGTGTACTTGTAAAAGGAGAGATCATAACACTTAAAAAAGCAGAAATACGCGGAATTGTTTCCGAAGGAATGATATGTGCGGAAGATGAATTAGGACTTGGCGAATCACACGAAGGGATCATGGTTTTATCTTCAGAAGCCGTTCCCGGTAACAACTTGAAGGAGCATCTGGGGATAGAAGAAGACTATGTTTTTGAGATCGGCCTTACACCAAACCGTATTGACGCTGCTTCGCATTATGGTGTGGCACGTGACCTTGCGGCATATTTCCAGCACAGAAAACCTGTACTTCTGGAAAAGCCTGACGTGGAATCATTCAAACCTGATACAAATGCAGCTCCCTACCCTATTGAGATCCTGAACCCAGAAGCATGTATACGATATTCGGGCATTCTTGTCAGCAACATCATCGTTAAGGAATCGCCTGCATGGCTTCAGACATCGCTTAAAGCCATCGGCCTTAAGCCAATAAACAATATCGTTGATATCACAAACTATGTTCTTCACGAAACAGGCCAGCCCCTCCATGCTTTCGATGCAGCAAAAATGAAAGGCGGCAAAGTTGTCGTTAAAAAAGTAGCCGAAGGCACTACATTTAAGACCCTTGACGGAATTGACAGAAAACTTTCAGGGGACGACCTTATGATATGCAACACCGAAGAACCGATGTGCATAGCCGGAGTTTTCGGAGGAATTGAGTCCGGTGTTACAGAATCTACTACAGCAGTATTTCTGGAAAGCGCATGTTTCGAACCAAAGCATATACGCCGTACTTCGCGCAGGCATGTTCTGAATACAGATGCATCGTTCCGTTTTGAGAGAGGAAGCGATCCTGACATTACCGTTTACGCTCTTATGCGCGCTGCCCTTCTCTTCAAAGAAATTGCAGGCGGAGTGATAGAAGGAAAGCCGACAGACGTTTACCCGAAACCTGTAAAACCCGTTACTACCGAAATTTCTTTTTCAGGAATAAACAACCTGATAGGAAAAGCAATTGATAAAAAAACGATAAAGGAAATACTCAGTTCGCTTGAAATAAACATTGTTGCCGAAAAAGACAAAAGCCTTCTTGTGGAAATCCCGCCTTACCGCAATGATGTCACACGCGAAGCCGACATAATTGAGGAGATACTGAGGATATACGGCTATAACAAAATTGAGGTCTCGGATAAACTCCGTTCAAACCTTTCGTGGCAGACAAAGCCTGACAAAGAAAAGATCACGGGTGTTCTTTCCGACCTCCTTGTTTCTAACGGTTTTTACGAGATGATGAACAATTCGCTCACAAACCCTGCTTATTATTCCGAAGAAGAAAAAGACGAACTTGTTCCTCTTATTAATCCCCTCAGCGGCGAATTGTCGGTGATGCGGAAAAACCTTACATACTCGGGGCTGGAATGTGTTGCGCATAACCTGAACAGGAGATCGGAAAACCTTAAACTGTTCGAATTCGGGTATTCGTATCATAAGGATTCCGTTAAACCTGATAAAAACCCTCTGACTCCGTATACTGAGATCTTTGAACTTTCTCTCTTTGTTACAGGGATGGAAACTTTGGAGAACTGGAAGAAAAAGCCCGCTGAAACCGGCATATATCACGTGAAAGCATATACCGAAGCGATCTTTAAAAGAGCCGGAATACCTGTTGCAAAACTTCAGCAAAAGAGCATTTCGAATTCAATTTTTTCAGAAGCTCTTGAATACAGTTACGACAACAAAGTGCTTGCAATTGCCGGTGCTGTAAAAAAGGAAATACTTGATAAATTCTCTATCCGGCAAACGGTTTATCACTCAGTTATTGATGCAGGTCTTCTAATAGAGATGCATGGTCGGGTAAAAGTTATTTTTACCGACATTCCCCGCTTCCCCGAAGTACGCAGAGATCTGTCGATGATCTTACCTGAAAAAGTAAATTATTCCGACATAGAAAAGACGGCATTTGCAACTGAGAAGAAACTTCTGAGATCACTCAATCTTTTCGATGTTTACAAAGGCCAGAATATCGAAGACGGTAAAAAAAGTTACGCTGTAAGTTTCACATTATATGACGAAAGCAAGACCCTTACAAACGAAGAGATCGAAACATGCATGAACCGTCTTTCGGATGCTTTGGAAAAACAACTTAATGCAACAATCCGGAAATCATGAAAAAAAGGATAGAACTTTACCAGGGTGACATCACCAAACTTGAAGTTGATGCTATCGTAAATGCCGCCAACGAATCGCTCCTTGGCGGCGGCGGTGTTGACGGCGCTATTCACCGTGCCGCAGGACGTGAACTTCTAGAAGAATGCAGGGGCCTTAGCGGCTGCAAAACAGGCGAGGCAAAGATCACAAAAGGATATAAACTTCCTGCAAAACATGTGATCCACACTGTTGGTCCCGTTTGGAGAGACGGCAAAAACAACGAAGATAACCTGCTGACATCATGTTACAACAAAAGCATGAAACTGGCTGCAGACAAGGGATTAAAAAGCATTGCATTTCCGAACATCAGCACCGGGGTTTATGGTTTTCCGAAACAGAGAGCAGCAATTATTGCCATTCATACAATAAATAATTTTCTGAAAGAAAACCCGAAAATTGAAAAAGTAGTATTGGCTGTTTTCGATGAGGAAAATTACGATCTGTACCAAAAACTTTTAAGATAGTGGCTTCTGTAAGCGGGTATTTTTCGTTAATAAAGTTCATCCACACTGTATTTGCTTTGCCGTTTGCTATTGCGGGATTCACGCTGGCTATAATGCAGCCGGGACAGGTATTCGATTTTCATATTCTGATTGCAATTATTTTATGTATGGTCTTTGCGAGGACTTCTGCGATGGCTTTTAACCGCTGGTTAGACAGGAATATTGATGCAATGAATCCGCGTACTCAAAACCGTGAATTGCCTGCAGGAAAGGTCAAACCAGGCAACGCACTTTTTCTTGCAGTCGTATCATCGGTGTTGTTCGTTGTCTCTGCTTTTATTATTAATCCATTATGTTTTTACCTTTCTCCTGTTGCATTGTTTGTTATTTTGTTTTACAGCTATACAAAAAGATTCACATGGCTTTGCCACTGGATTCTTGGAACAGGACTGTCACTATCCCCCGTCGGCGCTTATATTGCAGTAACAGGTGAATTTGCAATTGAACCCATTCTTCTTTCAGTTGTAGTGCTTATGTGGGTAAGCGGTTTTGATATCCTTTATTCTATAATGGACGAGAGTTTTGACAAGAGCAACAAACTGTATTCTGTTCCATCCGTAATGGGGAAAAAACTGAGTATGGTGATTGCTGCAGTGAGTCATTTTCTTTCACTCCTTGTATTATTGCTGCTATGGGACCTCACCGGAAACAAGTATTTATTCCTGGCGGGAATTATTATTTATTCTGTATTGATATTTCTTGAACATTACGAGATCCACAGTAAAGGCACTAAAGCTATAGCGCCTGCCTTTTTCAGGTACAACAGCTGGGCAGGAGTATTGCTGTGCGCGGGATTTATTGCAGGGTTGTTCTTGTTCTGAATAACTATCTTATACAGAAGTAATATTACTAATAGTCCAAAAGCGTGGGTCATGCTGAGCCTGCCATGCTAAAAGCAATTACTTGCAATTTGTAAAATGGCAGTGTCGAAGCATGTGCGAGGGCATGTGGGGAACATCCTTCGACACGCCTGTTAAAACAATATACTGACTAAATTTTTCAGATTGCAGGCGGCTCAGGATGACGATTGGGGATTTGGGCTTTATGTATATCAATTTGGTAAATCCGGTGGAAATTCCCGTGCATGAAAAAAGCCATGACGGTACTGTCATGGCCTTTTCGTTCAATCTCTGTCTCTACTTCTGAGAAGTTGCCCCGAGTTGTTTCTCTAACTCACTACAACGTCTTGCAAGGTCTTCCACATCGGATGCTATACCTTTCAGTTTGTTGTTTTCGTTCTTCAGGTCTTCTATCTGCTTTTGCTGATCCTTGATAGCTTCAATAATGACCGGTGTAAGGCGTGCATAATCGACCATCTTGTATCCCTGTTCATTTTCGGAGATCAGTTCCGGGAACAATTTTTCAACATCCTGTGCGATCACGCCAAGCTGACGACCCTGGCTGAATACCATTTCAGGAAATTCATCGTATTTCCAATGATAATAATATCCGTTTATCTGCATTATTTTTTCAAGCGAATTTGCGAGAGGTTCAAAATCCTTTTTATAACGGATATCGGAACAGGTTCCGAATGTTCCGGTATAGCATAGGTTTCCGTTTATTTCAACACTATTGGTACTGAAGTCGCCTTCTATAAGCGGAGTGTTTGTATTTGTTGGGTCAATATACAATTTATTGGAAACGGAACCACTTGCTGACCCTGCATTTGAGCCAATGAAAATATTGTAATTTCCGGTTCTTACGGTAGAGGCATTTCTACCGGCTCCGGCGCCAATGAAAGTATTGTAGCCACCGTTAAAATATTCACCGGTATGTGAACCATAATACGCATTAAAACTTCCGGTAGTATTATAAAAAGCTACATCGGCGCCATAAAATGAATTTTCGCTTCCGGTGGTTTGTATTCCGCTGTTGTAGCCGAAAGCAGAGTTGTATCCTCCTGTGGTGTTTGCCTGCATAGACTGATTGCCTACGCATGTATTTTTTACACCACTGGTTGCTAACTGACCTGCATAATTACCTACGAAAACATTCATTCCACCAGTTACATTGTTACGACCAGCTTCATATCCTACAAAGATATTATAGGAACCATTGAAGTCAGGATAAGTGATTATTCCGCCTGTGGTATTTGTACCCGCCTTGTATCCTATCATAGTATTATACATACCGTTCGTTAATGAATTACCTGCAAGAAGTCCCACAATAGTATTTCCGGGGGTTACTTTCATATACGACTCAAGGTTTGTTCCGTTTATGTTTCTTACACCAAAACCTTTTGTAACATCACCGGTGTATACCCGTGAACTGTCGGGGGCGATCCATAAGAAATTATTGGTAAATGCTTTAGCTGTATTGCGACCGCTTACTGCAAACGCACCCTTATTTTCTTTTGCAGGGTCGTCATCTATAAAAATACGTACACTATCTTCGTAGACAACAAAAATGGGCTGCCCTGCTTTATTCTTAATTTCGAATAATGGCACAGCAGTAGGAGATGTAAATATACTCTGAACTTCAAGTTGAGCAGTAGGAGTTGTGGTACCTATACCCACCTTACCTGTGTTTTTTATTGTCATCCTTATAGGAAGTGCAGTTTTATCTGTAACACCGGCATCACAAACAGCAAAATGCAAATCACCCGAAGACCAGCCACCTGTTCTTTCTGCATAAATTGCAGCAGTACCGGTATAGGTACTTGCATTACCAACTGTAAATTTCAGACCGGAGCCATAATATGATGTTGCCGCATTCTGCCTGATATCAAGCCCGAGGTTAGCCAGTATAACGCTGTCCCTTGTTGAATTCACCGGGTTTGTTGTTTGTCTTATAACAAGGTTCGACTGCTGTCCGGTTGTTGTTGCCCCGTTCAGCATAAGGCGACTATTTGTATTATCCCATATAAAGCCCTGCACGCCGCCAAATGCCCCGCTGTTATTAAACTGTACCATACCATTCGTTCCTGCAACGCCATAAGTACCATGTGTATGGGTACCTTCGGAAATAGTTCCTGCTGTTGAGCCAAAAACAGGTGTAAGTGTAGGATTACCGCTGACACCATCACCATTTGTTACCTGAATGCCTGTTGAACCGGTTAATGTACGTGCAGCAACTGCTCCTGCTCCGGTGCGTGCAATTATACCATTTGTTGCAAGGTTGTGCAATGCAGAAGCCTGCCCCGTCAATACCAGTGTACCGGTAGATGTAATCGTTCCACCGGATATACCATTGCTCGTTGCAATTGACGTTACTGTTCCGCCGGAATTTACACTGCTTATTGTAAAACTGGGATATGTACCACTTATCGTTGTTGCTCCGCCACCGTTTAATACTACTGTCTGATCAGGAGCAGAGTTGGTAATTGTGGAACCCGAAATTCCTATCCCTGTACCGGCAGTCAAGAAACCGGATGGAGATTCCCATCTTACCCATGTATTTGGACTTGTACCGCGGACAATTAAGGCCTGGCCGGCAACACCATGACTGCCTGCATAATCATAAATGTGACCATAATACATATCAATATATGCTGCGTTATCGCTTCTGAGCGCCAGTACATCAACATTGGAAATATCCTGACTGTTCATATCAATATTGTTTGTACCTGCTGTGTTACCGTTAGTGAGCGTTTGTGCCAGAGTCTGCGTGTTGGAGAACTGTGTTCCAGTTAACGAAAGGCCTGTACCTGCCGTATATGTAGTATTATTATCAGTGCTGCTTACAGTAAAACTAGGATAAGTACCGCTTACAGTAGTAGCACCGTTGCCGGTCAATACCATTGTCTGATCGGGTGCCGTATTGGTAATTGTGGTCCCTGTTATATTTATCCCGGTTCCCGCAGAATATGAAGTGTTATTGTCGGCTGCAGGAGCCCAGTTGGTGCCATTGTATTTTAATACCTGATCATTAGAAGGTGCAGCAGAATTTACTACTACTCCCTGCAACTGATTGGCATTCCACAATGCATTTGTCGTCTGCGCATTGAATGTTGTTCCGGTTAAATTCATTCCAGTTCCGGCACTATAGGTCGTGTTAACACTATTGACATTGAAGTTGGGATATGTTCCGGATACTGTCGCTGCCCCGCTGCCGGTTAATGTTACAGTCTGATCAGGAGCCGTGTTACTGACAGTATTACCAGTAATATCGATTCCGCTGCCAGCAGTATACACCGAACCTTCATCAGTAAATGTTGCTGTGAGATCGCCAAGACTTTCTGATCGAGTAAGTGTTATTGTTTTATTTGTTGTTCCGGTTACAGCAACACTTGTAACAACGCCATCGTTTGTACCTGCTGCGCCCAAAGCATCATCATTTGGCTCCCACTTAGAACTTGTTGAATTCCATTTAAGAACCTGACCGTTTGCCGGTATATTGGTTGAAACAACTCTACCCTGGATGCCGGTAACTGTTAATGCTGTTGCTCCGCTCGCATCGCCTGTATGTGCATTGTGCGAAAATGATGTTCCGGTAAGTGTTAACCCGGTACTTGCTGAATATGTAGTATTATTGTCTGCAGCAGGTATCCAGTTGGTTCCGTCATATTTCAGTATTTGCCCGTTCAGAGGTGCCAGATTCGAGACTCCAACTCCCTGCAACTGGTTTGCATTCCACAATGCGTTTGTCGTTTGAGCATCAAAAGTAGTACCGCTCAATGTCATGCCTGTTCCGGCATCGTATGTTGTATTATTGTCTGTACTGCTGACTGTGAAATTGGGATATGTGCCAGATACAGTAGAAGCGCCACTGCCGGTCAATGTTACTGTCTGATCGGGTGCTGTGTTGTTGATCGTTGTTCCTGTTAATCCTATTCCTGTCCCGGCTGAATACGTAGTATTGTTATCCGTACTCGTTATTGTGAAGCTGGGATATGTTCCGGTAACAGTCGTTGACCCGCCGCCGGTTAATGATACTGACTGGTCGGGGCTTGTGTTGGTTACTGTATATCCCGGATATGCTCCGGAAACAGAAATACCCGTTCCGTTTGAAATAGTTACAACCTGATCGGGTGCAGTATTCGAAACAGTATTTCCGGAAATGTTAATTCCACTACCGGCAGTATATGTACTCTGCGGTAATACAACCGTGTTACCACCGGAAATAGTAAGGTCGTTTCCTGCAATGCTGAGACTTTGTATTTCATTCGTCGGACTGGCATCGGCATCATTAACATTATCAGTGCTTGTTATTGTGAAGTTCGGATATGTTCCTGTTATCGTTGTCGCTCCGCTTCCGGTTAAAGTCACTGCCTGATCGGGTGCAAGGTTTATGATCTGATTCCCCTGTATGTCTATCGCCGTTCCTGCAACATATTCCGTATTATTGTCCGTGCTTGTTATTGTATAGTTCGGATAGGTGCCGGTTACAGTTGTGGAGCCGCTTCCTGTTAATGTAACAGGCTGATCGGGTAAAGTATTTGTAACTGTGAAATCAGGGTAAGTCCCGGTTACTGAAATACCACTACCATTACTAATTGTCACCTCCTGGTTAGGTTCCGTATTTACTATCTGATTCCCGGTAATATTTATTCCTGAACCTGCAGTATAATGATACTGTGACAATGAAACCGTATTCCCGGCTGAAATGCTGAGATTGTCATTTGTCAGGTTTAATGTCTGTAATTCGTTCGCCGGATCAGCATCGGCATCACCAACATTGTCGGTAAAAGTTGCTGAAATATCGCCAAGACCATTGGAACGGATAAGCGTAAGAGTCTTGGTTGTAGTTCCTGTAAACGAAGCACCGATCACAACTCCATCAGTTGTTCCGGCAGCTCCCAACTGGTCCTCCGAAGGTTCCCATATCTGAGTTGTATTGTTCCACTTTAGTATCTGACCATTAGCAGGAATTACAGGCGAAATATTCATTCCCCTGATCTTTTCGACAGTGTTGTTGTCTAAGTCACCCGTTACATCTCCGATCAGAACAGGTTTGTTTGTAAGATTGTTATAACTGCCATCGAAATCGTTTGACACATCCTGGTCCCAGTTTGTGAAATCAGGCAGGTTTGTAAGATTATTGTAATCTCCGTTGAAATCATTCGTTGAATCTGTATCCCAGTTTGTGAAATCAGGCCGGTTAAACAGGCTATTGTAATCGCCGGAAAAGTCATTGGTCGAATCCTGATCCCAGCCGGTAAAGTCGGGTGCGTTTGAAAGGTCATTGTAATCACCGCTGAAACCGTTAGCTGCCTTCTTTGCATACAATGCATACGGAACACTCAGCAACCGGACGGTTCCCATATCCACATAGCTTGAACCTCCGGTAATATCAGCCTCTACTTTTATGAAATGCAGATTCGAACCCCATTCGATCAGAGAAAAATCTCCGCTGACGACAGTCCCTGTTCCTACAGGCATAGTCACAAGTCCGAATACATTGGTGGTTACTGCATGTGTTTCCACGTACTCCACCGTCCCAAGGGCTGAGCCCGAAATTATGCTTATCTGAAATGATACGGGTTGAGTAACCACAACATTTCCCAATGCGTCCCGTACTACTGCCTGATAACTGAAAGTTTCAGGGGCCTGCGCCATAACAATTAATGATGCAAAAAATGAAATCAGAATTAGCAATGACTTTTTCATAGTGTTTAATTTTTTACAAAGATAAAAAAAATGCTGAAATTAAATTACAGGGTATTTATACCACAAAGAAAAAGGCTGTATGAACTTACAGCCTCTCTTCTTTATTTATGAAAAATCTTTAATAAAT
>CAZEWB010000040.1:0-12582 GCA_964515655.1 uncultured Bacteroidales bacterium | reverse complement strand
TGTGTTGGGTGTGTTTGGTTGGTTGGGTTGTCAGAACCTGAGTAGTTGCAGAACATCCGTTAAGGTCGGTAACAGTTACAGAATAGTTTCCGGCACTGAGTCCCACCGCTGTGGGAGAGGTTCCTGCTCCCGATGACCAGAAGTAATTGAATCCGGGAGTTCCGCCGGTAACTGAAGCCGTGGCAGAACCGGTATTATTTCCGAAACATGCCACCTGGATAACGTTTGTGACATTGGCCGAAAGTTGTGCGGGAGTCGTAACCTGTGTTGTGGCCGTGTACTGGCACCCCTTCGCATCGGTGACGGTTACGGAATATGTGCCTGCGGTAAGGCCAACTATTGTGGGGCTTGTTCCGCCATTCGACCACTGATAGGAATATCCCGGAGTTCCTCCGAACACAGTTACTGTTGCGTAACCATTTGTTCCTGCATAACATGAAACAGATTGCTGGCTGACAAGGGCGGTAAGCAGGGGTGGCTGGGTTACTGTTGCTGTTCCGGTAGAAGTACAGCCTACGTCGTCGGTAATTGTTACAACGTAACTGCCCGAAGGGAGATTCGAGGCTGTAGGTGTGGTTTGAGCAGGAATACTGCTCCAGATATATGTGTGCGGTAGCGAGCCTCCTGTAATATTAACCTGTACAGAGCCATCCGAACCCCCATTACAGTTAACTGAAGTAGTTGTCAGGTTCACGCTCCCAAGAAAATCATAGAAATGTATAGTTACATTATCCGAAACAGCCGGACAGGATCCATTTCCGGTGCTGGTTAGAGTGAGAGTTACCGTTCCATTAATGATCTCTGCAGATGTGGGATAATATGTAAGGTTAAGACTTGTGTTTGAAGGTGAGTAAACTCCTGCACCGCCTGTCCATATTCCGCCTGTAGCCACAGTCACGCTTCCGATAAGGTTGACAGTGGTAGCGGTAATACACATGTTCTGGTCGGCTCCGGCATTTGCTGTTATCGGGGCTGAATTTGCATTAACGGTAACTGATGCAGATGCTGATGAACAGCCGGCATAGTCTGTTACAATAAGATTATATGTCCCGACGCCTACGGTTACAGAAGGTGTAGTTGCCCCATTGCTCCATGAGTATACAAAGGGAGGAGTTCCCCCCGAAACGGATGCCGTTATTAATGTCGAAGCCTGCCCATAACACAGCGTTGGGTTTGCCGGTGTTAATGCAACCTGTAGCGGCGGAGAAATAAAAACGAATATAGAATCTGTTGCTGTGTATTGCCCGTCGCTTATGTGAACAGTATACCAGCCATTGTTTGTGGGTGCAAAAGAAGGCGGATTCCAGTTGTTGTATGTAAATCCTCCCGGGCCGGTCCACCAAATGGAAGTAGGAGGACTCGGGCAGGAGATAACTACATTATCAATTCCCCAGTGGTCATAATTATTTCCTGATGTATTGGTCTGATACCACCGGAACTGGATATTCGTGCCGGAAACAGGAACGTTTCTGCAGTAGTTTCTCCAGTTTGTAAGAGTCGGGTCATAGCCGCCGTTTGGCCCCCAGTAATCAATATCTGTCCATGTAGTACCACCATTATCGGACCATTGCAGGTGCACGCCTTCCGTAGGCAGGTCGGGTCCTTCGCAAGGCGCCAGAACCGCCTGTACTGAATATTTCATATCGAAGCAGATAGTGCAAGCTGTTGTGACTGTGTATGGAACCGTGGTCAGGGCGCGCGGAAAATTAGTAGCAGGACCGACCCATAAACAGATACTTCCGTCAGGTCCCGGACCGCAAGGGTTATTGAACATAGGACTAGCATTTGAACTCCATCCGTTTCCTATCGTTCCGTCGTTAAAATCATTCATCATAAGATAATTATCACAACCGCCCTGTGACTGCAGGTTTATGTAATCACCCTGACAAATAAAGATAGAGTCGGTGTTTTGGGTATTAACGGTAGCTGTTATTTGACATTGCGAATAACTTTTTTCTGCAGGAGTCAACCCCAGGATCGCAAGCAGAAAAATAAGTAAACGGTTTTTCATAAGTCCTCGGAATTAATTATGATATCAAAACCGGTCAGAACAGGCTTGTCGGAATAATTGAGGAAACGGCTGAAGATCTTCAGGTATTCAGGTGATCTTTCATTGCAGTTTCCGGATACTGAATTTCCGGAGGGTAAAATTAATACATTAATTGGATTATCGTCTTCTGAATATTTTTTCCCATCATAATAAAGAGTTCTGGAAATGCTGAGATTTTTGTCTTTTCCCGAACTGTTAACTATTTTCAGGAGAACATACTCATAATGCAGTCCGTTTGATGCGTCATGGAATTCGTCTGTTTGGGTATATACTTTTATCCCATCATAATCTTTGTATAAAGTCCATGCATCTTTATTCTGGGCATATAAAATAAGGGTGTTTGACAGGAGGAAAATAACAAAGAGAAAATGTTTAATAACACAAAAACGGAAGGGCCTCTTTTTGTCTTTATTTTTTTGCCCTATCCCGTTTATCCGTTTCATTAGATATCCTCTCTTACTATTTTATACGCTGATATAAAAATAAAGTTATGTATAAAGCAAATTATTTATCTTATTGTATAACAGTAAATATAAACGACAGATTGTTTACAAATCTTCTTTTCTTGTCTTTATTGGACGCAAGACGGTATTACTGACGGAGGGCATAATATAAACCAGAGGAGAACATTTAAAAGTTTCCTGACGGGCTGAAAAAAATAACAAAGAGAAAAATGCTAGAACTTAGGACATGGAATTATTTTATTTCTGCTCTTTTTCGGTTTACTGGGATTAATGATGTTATAAGTCAGTGAAATTTCATGCGAACCGCCGCTTGCCATTGTCAGGTATGATATTGTAATATCGTAACTATAACCAAGCGTAAGGATTTTCTTATAAATACCGCCAACCATTAATGCAAGACAATCGTGATTATTGTATCCTGGTTTATATGCTTTGAATCCCGGAAGTCCACGATACCAGATACCTGCAAAATAGTTGGGTTTTTTATAGTATGTTCCGATGTCAAACTGGTCGAACTTTTTCTGGAATCTGTACATGAAGGCCAATGTGATCATTGGCTTCTCGTCTCTTCGCCCTTCTCCCGAAGAAGAAGCAACGGGAAAGTTAATTCCTCCGTGGATGGAGCCTTTTACGGGAAGAATGGCCTCGTTGTTCAAAAACGATTCTTCCGGCCTGTTGATATGGTTAAAGGCAATCCCTATCCACTCCATGGAAGTGAAAACAAGCGCTCCGGCCGAAATGTCCATATAGCTTACTCTTTCCGGTATCGGCGTTTGCAAAGTCGAGGAAGCATTTCTTACAAGCTGGTCTCCGAAGATCAATCGTCCGAAGTCAAGGCTTCTCCAGCCGTACCCTACTCGCATTCCGGTTGATGCTGTAAGAAATGGACTAATCTTATAGTCATAGGCATATGTCAGGGCTACCATATTATTACTGAAGCCCTGAGTGCCGGCCTTGTCGCTTATTATCATCCCGCCGACCCCGCTGTGGAGTTCCTGCAAATACTGATCGTATGAAGCGAGAAACGACTTATAGGTTCCGGGCAGCGCCGCCCATTGATTCCTGAAGGAAGTGGCTACGCGCTGGTCGTAATTTGCACCTGTAAAAGCAGGATTAAGGTAAATGGGAGCAGCATAGAACTGTGTTAATTGTAAGTCCTGGGCCTCTGCCCCTGCAGTTACAATTACCAAAAATATTATTTTTACCAGCCGTTTCATCTTAGTAATAATACGTCTCCAATCTTTTCAACAATACGTCCATCGATAAACCTTACCGTTGCCTTGTAAACATAAACATCCTGTTCGCATAACTTCTCCCTGTAATAGCCATCCCACCCGAATGCAATATCGTCAGTTTCAAAAATAAGTTCACCCCACCGGTTAAATATCTGCATCTTGAACTCATCAACGCCGGTTGAAATAGGGAAGAAAACATAATTGCTGTAATTATTAATATCATAGTAACCGCCCGGAGGCAGGTCGGGATTTGGAGTAAATACGTTCGGGAAAAGAATATCTCCACTTACAACTATAATCCGTATAGCCGTGTCGGTACAATTGTGTTCATTGAATGCGACGAGGATTATAGGGTATGTTCCCAGAACGTCATAACTATGCGAAGGATTTTCCTGAGTACTCATTGTACCGTCTCCGAAGTTCCATTCGTAAGCAATTGCGCCTGAACTGTTGTTAATGCAAATAACGGGATCGTTTGGCAGGAAATAGACATCCTTATTAGTGAGAAAATCAGCCGTGGGATTCGGGAATACATTTATAACCAATGGAGAAGATGTGTTATTATTAGTACAACCGCCGTCTGTTTCCACTTCGAGGCTGGCCTGATAAGTGCCCTCATAGTTATAGATATGACTGGGGTTTTGTTCTGTCGAGTAAGTGCCATCTCCGAAATCCCATCTCCATATACATATGTTATCGTAGGTTGTGGTTGAACTGTCAGTAAAGTTTATTGTAAGCGGCAAACAACCCTGTGAATGGTCGGTATTAAAATTTATTACAGGCAGTGGTTTAAATGTAACGGTGACATGGTCAATCACATTAACATGACATGTATTACTAACAGTTACGAAATATGTAGTAGTTGCTGTCGGAACCACAACAAAAGCACCGGGACCCGGACCCAGTCCGTTGCTCCATGTATAATATAATGTATCATATTGGCTGACCTGGGCTGTAACATATATCAGACTTGAATTACCCGGGCAGATAGGGGAGGTGGCATAAAGGTTCACATCCGCCGGGATGAATTCTTTTACAATTACAACACAGGTATCCGGAATGCCGACGCAGCCAAGGCTGTCGAATGCAAAAACAGTATATTGTGTACTTGCAACAGGGGTGACCCAAAGATAAGGTCCGAAATGATAATTATTCCAGTAGTACTGATAACTGCCGGTTCCGCCTGTGGCAGAGACAGTAAGCAGTATTGATTCTCCCTTACAGATCGTAATTGAATCCTCGGTAATTGCAATGACCTGAGTCGGCTGTGTGATACTACAGTCATCAATTATAGTACAGCCATTGTTGTCGGTTATCGTTACCTGATAAGAGCCGGCCGTTAATGAAGTGGCGATTAAAGTTGTCTGGACCGGCATCGTATTCCAAAAGTAAGAATAAGGAGGAGAGCCTCCTGAGACGGCAACCCAGACTTGTCCGTTGTTTCCCATATAGCACGAGGGTGGGGAACCTGCGGTTACTGATTGCAGGGGTGGAGGCTGATTTACAATTCCATATTCCGTCCACCCGCAACCGTGAGAATCATATACTGTCACATTATACTGACCTGCGAAAACCTGTACTGCAGTTTGAGTAGTCTGCTGTGGAAGAGTATTCCACTGAAATGAATAAGGGGGTGAGCCTCCCTGTATATTTGCGGTCAATGATCCCGTTGCTTCAGCATAGCAATTTACATGCTGAATTGTCTGAACATTTCCCGCCATTTCGGGAGGTTCGGTAACATCAACGTGTGTTGAGGCCAGACACTGGTTTATATCGAAAACCGTTACAGTATATGTGCGTGCCGGAAGGGTGGGGACAGTTGAATTTGTACTTCCGGTTGGAACCCACAGATATGTATAGGGAGGAGTCCCTCCGGTTGCGTTGACGCTCACAATGCCATCAGAGGAATGATAACAGTTAACGGGAGATGCGGTGGTAGATATCTGCAGGGGTTGAGAAGGTTCGTATATGTTCGAAGTTACTACGGACGTGCATCCGTTCCCGTCTGTGATAGTGCAATAATATGTGCCGACGGTTAAGTTCGACAAATAAGGTGTTGTTTCGGAGCCGCTCCATAAATATGAATAAGGAGGCGTTCCTCCGTTTGCGCCGAGCAGAATATAGCCATCGTTACCGCCGAAGCAGCTGACGTCTTCTTCTAATAATATTGCAGGGATCAGCGGCAGAGGTTCTGACACTTCAATAAAATTAGAAAGAGAGCATCCCAGGCTGTCGGTAACTGTAAGAAAGTGAAATCCGGCTTCCAGGTTCGAAACTGACTGTGTGGTACCACCGGTAGGACTCCACTGATATGAATACGGCGGCACTCCTCCGGAACATAAGGCGGTTGCAGTGCCCTCGTCTCCCTCGTAACAGACCACATTCGTTTTTACAATGAACAACGACAATGGTGTCGGCTGAATAAGCGTTACGCTGATGCTGGTTGCGCATCCGTGTGCATCGGTAATGTAACAGGTATGGGTTCCGGAGGAAAGATTGCTTACCTGCGAGCTTGTATAATTTGAAGGCGACCATAAGTAATTGTAAGGTGATGTTCCTCCGGAGGCCTGAAGGGTGATGCTTCCGTCATTCCCGTTATAGCAGCTTATGTTATGCTGTCCTGTAGCAATTACTGACAAGACCAACGGTTCTTCAATAGTTATGAAAGCATTTTCCGTACAGCCATGCGAATCTGTTACAGTCACACTGTAAATACCGGGAGGAAGATTAGTAACGCCCGGCAAAGTGGTCCCGCCCGGTTGCCACAAATATGTATAGGGTGCAGTGCCTCCGGATGCCGAAACACTGGCTGAGCCATTTGATGATCCGTAACATGAAGCATTTGTTTTATTAGTTATCAGCATGATCGCAGAAGGCTGCGTTATAGGCGGGTCAGTCAACTGGGTGGCAATACATCCGTTACTGTCAGTAACGGTAACATAGAATATTCCCGCAGAAAGACCGGTTGCTGTAGAATCGATCCCTCCGTAGGGATACCAGGTGTATGTATAAGGCGGCGCGCCTCCCGTGGGGGTCACCGTAACGCTGCCGTCATTTCCGCCAAAGCAGGAAACATTCTGAATCTCGGAAATTGCCAATGACGGAGCGCCGATGTCGTTTATCAGAACAGAAGCCGTAGAGGTACAACTGGCGGCATCTGTTACTGTCAGAGTGTAAATTCCGGAATGTAAGTTGCCTAAGGACGAAGTTGTAGCGCCGCCCGGATTCCATAAATATGAATAAGGCAGGTTGCCGCCCGAAACTATTGCTACGGCGCTTCCGGTGCTTCCGCCGCATACCGAAGGAGTGGCTGTTGTGCTTATTACAATGGCTCCCGGCGCTGCAATATTAACAGAGGCGGTTGTAGTACATCCTTTGTAATCTGTTACGGTTATCTGATATATGCCTGCGGGAACGTTGTTTAATGTGGAAGTTGTGGAAAGAGAAGGGAGCCAACTATATGTATATGGCTGAGTTCCCCCAAGCGCCGTTGCAATGATGCTTCCGTTGCTTCCTCCCGAGCATGATACATTTGTGCTGGTAAGCAGAACTGCAAGTGCGGAAACAGGCTGTTGAATGGTAATATTCTGTTGTATGACACAGCCGGCAGTATCGGTAATAGAGACAATATAATTACCTGCACTAAGAGGCTGGCCAATACTTGATGTCCCTCCGCTGGGTTGCCATAAATAACTATACGGGGGTGTTCCACCCGAAACTGAAATGCTTGCCGAACCGTCACCGCCGCCATAACAGCTTACGTTGTTGATCCAGTTTGTAAGTGATTGTAACGGCGGTGGCTGAGTTAGGGTAATAAAGTTAACATCAGAACAACCGTTGGCATCATAAACCGAAACAGAAAATGTGCCGGCGCCCAGACCGTTTGCTGTTGCCTGGCTTCCTCCGTATGGCGACCAGACATAAAAATACGGTGGAGTGCCTCCGGAGGGAGTAACGGTGGCCTGCCCGTTGAATGCCCCGTAGCACGAAGGATTGGAAAAGGTACTTGTTGAGGTAATATCTGCTGGCTGAGTTAGTATTATTGTTTCGGTTAAAGTACATCCCTTGTTGTCCGTAACTGTCACCTGATATATCCCAGCGGGCATGTTTTGCAGAAAAGATCCTGTATAATTCGAAGGATTCCATGTGTACGAGTATGGAGCCGTTCCCCCTGTCACCGTTAGCAGAATGGATCCCGTACTTCCCTGATAACACACGGGATTTGTTGTCTGTATCTGAACAGAAATGCTGTCAGGCTGGGTAACCGTTACGGTATTAACTTTTGTGCAACCTCTGGCATCAGTGACAGTGTAGGTATATGTTCCAACAGACAGGTTGCTGACGTTTGTGCCGGTTGCCCCGTTCGACCATTGAACGGAATATCCGGGCGTGCCCCCAATTATTGTAACTGTTCCTGTCCCGTTATCACCGCCGTAACAGGAAGGTTGTCCGAAGCTGCAAAGAGATTGCAGATCGGCAGGCTGAGATACTGTTGCTGTTTGTACAAGAGTACAGCCCAGTGCATCTGTGATAGTCACCGTGTACGACCCTGCAGGAAGATTATTTACCAAAGACGTTGTTGCGGGAGGTTGCGTGTTCCACATATATGAATACGGGCCGTTCCCTCCGTTAATGCTCACAGACACATTTCCATTGGAAAAAAGATAGCAGCTGGCCGGTTGTGTCAGGATCTGGGCCGTTCCCATGAAAGGTAAAAAACTGATGTGTACTGAATCGATGTCGGGAGGGCAAGTGCCATTGCCCGTGGTTGTGAGAACCAGATTAACATAACCATTTATTATTTCATTAGTGGAAGGATAATATGTTGGATTGAGAACCGCATTTGAAGGAACAAAACTTCCCTGTCCTCCCGACCACACACCTCCCGTTGCAGCAACAACACTGCCATTCAATTGAACAGAACCCATCGTGCTGCATATTTGCTGGTCACTTCCGGCATTCGCCTGAATGGGGCTTGGATATGAGGTTACATTTATACTTGTTGTAGCAGGAGGACAATTAGTGGCATCATGTATAATTACAGTATAAGTGCCAACACCCACATTAATACTTTGTGAAGTCTGCCCGGTGCTCCACGTGTATGTATATGGCGGAGTCCCTCCCAAACCGGATGCTGTAAGGGTCATTGATGACTGCCCGTAACAAAGCGTAGCAGGGTTGGGCTGGATCTGAGCATATAGTGTGGGGTTAAATGTTATCTGCACCGTATCGCACCAGGGTGTAGTAGAGCAAGCCCCTAATAAAAGTCCGCAAACCTGATATAGCACATAAGGAGGATATCCCGCCTGCGCAGTAACCTGCGACATTTCACAACCCACAGGGCAAGAAAGATAAGAGTTGTATGCACCGTAATTTCCGGGATATATTGAGTTATATGATATTGATGCAGGGTTAAGGCCGGTAGTTATTATTGATCCGATACAACCGTCATTCAATATTATATTGGGGGAAACCGATGGATCAGGAATTGATGTGATGGCGTACTGATTCTGGTTATTACCGGGCTTGCAGAAGGTCAGAACATGCGGGCCGACTCCATTAAGACAGACGGGCTCTCCGACAGCAATTGGAGGACCGCAGTTTATCTGATAAAACATAGATCCCGTAGGAATCGCTCCTGAATAAATATCAAAGTTTATTCCCTGACTACCGGGATTCAGAGTAATTATAAACTCAACACACTTATCGGGGCTTGAAGTTCCGCAGCAGTTGTCGTTACGCTGAACATAAGGACTTATCCATGTGGTGTCGGGGCTTGCGGAAAGATCAACAACTATAGAGGGAACACCGGGGCCGCAGTTTTGAGAGAACAAAAAGTTTGTTGTGAATATCGTCAATAACAACACCAAAATCCAACTTCTCATAACACAAACTTTCCCTATTATACGGTTATTTGTCATAATAGTTATGTTTATGGGAGAAATATTTTACTGGGATTATCCGGCGTATCATATTAAATTTATGCGACTTATGATATTGAAAGAATGTGAAGAAATTTCGGTCAGGGAGTCGGTATCTGGCATAGTTAGAAAATAATGAAAAAAAGATTCATTAAAATGAAACATCTATTCTTTGTTTGCAGTAAAGGTAACGTTTGAAATATTAACATGCAAAAATGACAGCGAAAAAAATAGGAAAGCAATACCCTAAAGTTAAGCTCCTGATCTGTAAAATCAAAATTCAGGAAGAAAAGAAATTAACAATCACGGGAATGCGTTTTGTTCAAAATGCTCTTATGCAGCGTACGTAGGCTGTATATAATCTGTATATCCTTTGCATATTTGTCGTAATACCTTGCCCTGTAATAGATATTTCCATTCAGCGAAACATCGGTATAAAGGGTCGACAAAGTATCTGTCAATCCCTTTATTTCATTCCAGCTCACGCTGTCTTTACTTTCCTCCCATTGAACAATGCAGTGATGACATTCAATGTTCAGTTCTATAGTGTCTCCGGGTAAGGCATAATAGACAGGCGATTGGCAGAAACAACCGGACCAGGATATGATGAGGAGAAGCGGGATGAACATTTTTCTTTTCATAGCATAATGGTATTTTAATATTTAAGGTGCCCGAACTCCAGAAGATATGCTTTTATAAACTTGTCCAGTTCACCATCAAGTACAGCAAAAGGATTTGACGATTCAAAATCTGTACGGTGGTCTTTGGCCATTTTGTAAGGATGGAGAGTGTAGCTTCGTATCTGGCTTCCCCATTCGATCTTTTTCTTTTTGCTTTCGAGTTCGTTCTGTTTTTCGCGTTGCTTCTGAAGTTCTATTTCGTATAGTTGTGACTTCAGCAACCTGATTGCATTATCGCGGTTCTGATGCTGCGAGCGGCTTTCCTGATTCTCCACCACAATACCGGAGGGCCTGTGGGTGAGCCGTACTCCAGATTCAACCTTGTTTACATTCTGACCGCCGGGTCCGCTCGACCGGAAAGTGTCCCAGTCCAGATCTGCCGGATTTACTACTATCTCAATGGTGTCGTCAACAACGGGAGAAACGAAGACTGAAGAGAACGATGTTTGTCTTTTTCCCTGAGCATTAAACGGAGAAATTCTGACAAGGCGGTGAACACCGCTTTCGGACTTTAAGTATCCGTAGGCATATTCGCCGGTAATTTCTATTGTAACAGATTTTATTCCCGCATCGTCGCCGGGGAGGATACTGTGCTGAGTCACCTTGTAGTTGTGCTTTTCTGCCCAGCGCATATACATGCGAAGCAGCATCTCCGACCAGTCCTGGCTTTCGGTACCACCGGCGCCGCTGTTGATCTTTAAAATTGCGCCAAGTTTATCTTCTGTCTTTTGAAGCATCTGGCGAAGCTCAAGGTTGTCGAGAAGTTCAAAAGTGTGTTCTAACGGCTGGCTTAGATCATCTTCAACAGCATCGCCTGCTTCGATAAATTCCGTGAGTACCTCAAGGTCTTCGGTATTTTTCAGGATCACGGTGTAGGCGTTTGTCCAGCTTCTAAGTTCCGAGACCTGCTTCATGTGTTTCTCGGCCTTTTTCGCGTCGTTCCAGAAATCCGGCTGCTGCGAAACGGCCTCCATTTCTTTTATGCGTTCCTGCTTTTTTTCGATGTCAAAGGAACCTCCTTAACGCGTCCAGGCGATTCTTGATGGATGATATGTCTTCTTTGTATCCCATATTGTTGTTTCTTTTATTCCCCCCCTTTTGTCATTCTGAATGAAATGAAGAATCTATAAGTAAACTTACAGATTCTTCGCTGGCGCTCAGAATGACAAAAGTGGTTTTGGGATTATACTACTCATTAAAAATTATTTTATTATTGAACCATTATCTGCATCTTCGCCTGGATTTACCTGGTAGAATTTTCCATCACTGTTTTCAGCATAAAGAATCATGCCTTTCGACTCAACACCTTTAATATTTCGCGGAGCGAGATTCGCAAGAAGGCAAACTTTTTTTCCAACGAGTTGTTCTGGTTCCAGGGATTCGGCAACACCGGAAACAACGGTGCGGGTTTCCAGTCCCAGATCAACGGTGATTTTAAGAAGTTTCTGAGTTTTTGGAACACGCTCAGCCGATAAAACAGTTGCGGTGCGTATGTCCATTTTTGTAAAATTATCAAAACTTACATTTTCTTTCATTGGCGCTATATTGCTAACAACAGGAATTGGTTCGCGTTTCAGTTTGTCAACCTGATGCTGTATAATTTCGTCTTCAATTTTTTCGAAAAGAAGTTCGCTTTTGTTCATTTTGTGACCAGCGGGAATAATATCTGTTTTTCCGGAATTCTCCCAGTTAACTTTGCCGATACCGAGCATGTTCCTGAGTTTCTCTGCTGAAAAAGGAATGAATGGTTCTCCCAGTATTGTGAGGTTTGCGCATATCTGCAGACTATAGTGAAGTATTGTTTTTACCCTTTCAGGATCCGTTTTGTAAAGTTTCCATGGCTCTGTGTCAGCAAGGTATTTATTACCCAGACGGGCAACGTCCATAAAAGATTTTAGCGCTTCGCGGAAACGAAAACTTTCGAGACTGCCTTCGATATCACTTTTAAGTTCTGCAAGACGGGTAATGATCGTCTGCTCGTATTCGCCTGCAGTTCCCGCTTCGGGCATTACTCCGTCGAAATATTTTTCGGTGAGGACCATTGCGCGGTTCACAAAATTTCCAAGAATGGCAACGAGTTCGTTATTGTGACGGTTCTGAAAATCTTTCCACGTAAAGTCGTTGTCCTTTGTTTCCGGGCAGGTTGAACACAACACGTAGCGTAGTGAATCCTGCTTGCCGGGAAATTCTTCGAGATATTCGGGAAACCACACCCCAAACACACCCAACACA
>CAZEWB010000039.1:2678-12670 GCA_964515655.1 uncultured Bacteroidales bacterium | reverse complement strand
TTTCAGCGACTTTTTGCCCCGACCCTAAAGGGTGAAAGTCGCTGAAAATCAGCCCTCCCGAAACCTGTCCCGAACCGAAGGGAGGGAGGGCTGGGGCAAGGATGATTTTCAGCAAATACCTGTTTTGAGACAGTCTCTTTTTTTAAACATTAAATATGAGAACAGGAATTATTCTACTTGCTATTATTGCACTGCTTATTTCCGGATGTTCGGCCGGAAGACATTATTCAGCGCCTGCATACAGCGGTTATGAGAGCGGTTATATGGGAGTCGCCGATCCCGAAAAAAGAGAAGCTTCCGAAATGTCCTCCGACGACCCCAAAGAAGGCAAAAGGATGATATTGTATAACGCAGACGTCACCCTTAAAGTAAAAAACACCGATACCACTCTTTCGCGGTTAAAAAGCATAGCCCAGAAATACGACGGTTACGCAATGTCTCTTGGCAATACATATGCAACTATTCGTGTAAAAGCCTCAATGCTGAATTTAGCGATAGCCGATATTGCACTTCTGGGAAAAATTGAGCATAAAAACATATACGGGGAAGACGTTACGGAAGAATTCTATGATGCAAATATACGCCTTGATAATGCAAACAAAGCAAGGGCGCGTTATCTTGAACTGCTTGCAAAAGCCGAAAACGTTGAAGCAGCACTTAAAGTAGAAAAAGAGCTCGAACGCCTTAACGGCGAGATAGACCTGCTCGAAGGAAAACTGAACCGCCTGAAACATCTGGAAGACTATTCGACTATTACAGTTAACATCCACCAGAAAAAGAAACTCGGCATTCTCGGTTATGTAAGTGTTGGATTGTACAAGGGAGTTAAGTGGTTGTTTGTAAGAGGATAAATTTCAGTTGGCAGTAGGCAATTGGCAGTAGGCAGTGAGGACCTGCGAATTGCTACTGCGAATTGCCAACTGCCTACTGTCAACTGAAGACTGAAATTAATCCCCATAAATAATTTGCTGCGAATGACATAATTATTGTATTTTTATATATTATTTCTGAAAGCATATGAAGCAAATATTTTTCTTTCTTTTTTGTATTCCTGTCCTTTCGTGGGCACAGGTTGATGCCGACTTTACGGTCAGTGACTCGTCTGGTTGCTGCACACTGATGGTTAATATTACCAACCAGAGTACGGGTACCGGAATGCTTACTTTCTCGTGGAATTTCGGCAACGGACAAACTTCTTCTCTTGAGGATCCATGGGCTGTCAACTACCTTGTACCGGGTATCTATACTATTACACTTACTGTTTCCAATGGCAGCAGTACCGATGTGCATACGCAGTTAATACAGGTGTTTGCAAGCCCGGTTGTTCAGATCAGCACCAATTCTACTACCGGCTGTGCTATTCCGCTTGATGTGCAGTTTACAAATAATGCAACCGGACCCCTGCCTATGCAGTATCAATGGGATTTCGGTGATGGCAATTCCTCGACACTTCAGAATCCTATGCATCAGTATTCGGCCTATGGCGCTTACTCTGTTTCGCTGACTGTAACAGATTCCAACGGCTGTATTGGACACCTTGTGTCTCACGATTACATAGTAATACAGGAAGCAGTTGCAGATTTTACAGTAATATCAACAGATACTAGTTGTTATCCATTCGTTCCTATCATTTATAATTTAAGTCCTACAGATTATTCCCCTCAATATAACTGGAATTTTGGAGATGGATTTGTTTCACAAAGTCAGCACCCAACTCATACTTATATACATTCCGGCGATTATTGGCTAACTTATACAATAACAACATCCGCAGGTTGTACAGATAGTGACTCTGTTATGATACATGTGGGAGGCCCATTTGCAAACATAAGTTTAATCCCTGATTCAATTTGTTTAGGAGAAGAAGTTGTAATAACCATGACAGATTCAATTAATATTCAATCCGTAAACTGGTCATTTGGAGATGGATCGGGCTCACACGATATTTCTACAAGCCATATATACTCATACTCTCCTCCCAATGGCATGTTTTTTATATATTTATTATATTGTTCAGAACCCACATGCTGCATGGTTGCACAACCCGACTCCATTTTTGTTGGTGAAGCAAATACTTTGTTCAGCTTTAGCGCCAGTCCTTCCGGTGGTAATTCCGTTCCGATTAATGTGCAGTTTACGAATAATACAACGGGGAACTCTCCGCTGCAGTTTTTATGGGACTTCGGCGATGGCGGTTCATCAACACAGCAGAACCCCTTGCATACATATGTTAATTTTGGTGTTTACAATGTATCGCTGACGGTTATTGACAATTTTGGATGTACGTCTGATACAACAATAACAGGAATGATAGTCATTACTGATGTTTATGCTCCGTTTAATTCAACTGCCGGTAATATCACGGTTTTTCCAAATCCATCAAACGACTTTGCAATAATTGAATTACCGGAATTCAGCAGAGTAAAAGACCTGACATTAATAATTTATGATGTAAATGGCAACATAGTTAAAACTGAAAAAATAAAAGCAACACAAACCAAAATTGATGTATCCGGATTTTCAAAAGGCATTTACTTTTTGAAAGTGTTAAGTGAAAAAGGTGTTACCGTTACTAAAATGATAGTACAATAAATGGTAGTCCTTTCAGCAGGCAGTAATCAGTTGGCAGCGGCAGTAGGCAGCAGTAGTTGCAGTTCTTTCGCCACCAAAACACTAAAACACGGAATTACACGGAAATGTCTTCTGTGGATTTTGGTGTTTCCGTGCTTCCGTGGCAGGAATGGGCGACAGCTGCAGTAAGTACCCTGCGATTTGCCAACTGCCAATTGTCAACTAAAGACTGCCGACTACTTTAAGAGGTATTAAACAAATGTCAGGATAAACCCAAACAACAAATAAAATATGAATCTCTCAACCTGTGGCATCGACTGTGGTGTATGCGAACACCTTAATAAAACATGTACCGGCTGTAAAAGCACTTTCGGAAAACCATTCTGGACAAAGTTCGACGGAATGCCTCCGGTATGCCCGCTTTACGATTGCGCTGTAAACAAAAAAGGATACAAGGACTGCGGAGATTGCAGCGAGCTTCCATGCAAACTCTTCCTCGAAATGAAGGACCCGAATTACACCGACGAACAGCATCAGGAAGCGTTAAAGACAAGGGTGAAAAACCTGAAGAACTAAAAAACTAAGTGGTGTATTTTGCCACAAATTACGCAGATTACACAGATTATACAGAAAACATCATCTGTGAAAATCTGTGAAATCTGTGGCAAAAGTAAGTGGACAACTATTCCCCGAAGAACACCTTACATTCCATTAACAGTTCATCCTTTTCTACCGGTACAACACCAACTTTTTCGCAAACCAAACCGGCTGCAATATTTGAGATTTCGGCAACTTTCTTGTCGTCCATTCCTGAAGCAAGACACAGTGTGGCAACGCTTATAACGGTATCACCCGCACCTGAAACATCTGCAACATCGCGGACGCGGGAGGGCAGGGAAAAGTATTGTTTGTTATTACCGATCCAGATGCCATGCTCAGAAAGAGTGACCATAAGTTTTTCGATCTTTTGTTCTTTGCAGAAAGACCTTGTTGCTTCGTATATTGCTTTCGGGTCTCCTTTTTTCACCGAAATATGCAGGCCTGCCGTTAACTCCCTGAAGTTCGGTTTAAAAAGAGTGACATTTTTGTATTCGCCGAAGTTTCGTTTTTTAGGGTCAACAGTTACAGGGATGCCTTTTTTTGCAGCAAGCGAAACAACTTCGCGGATCAGTTCCGGGGTTATTGCACCTTTATCGTAGTCTTCGAAAATTATCGCATCAACTTTTTTCTTAAGAGCATTCTTTACACCGGCGATCAACTTTTTTGTGACCTGTTCGTTGACCTGTTTGTCATTTTCCTCGTCCACGCGCACAATGTGCTGGCTTCCGGCTATAACGCGGGTTTTGACAGTAGTCGGGCGCGAGTTGTCGGTAACAAGTCCGCTTCCGTCAATTTTCCGGAAAATACATCTTTTTGCGAACCATCGTCCCATGTCATCGTTTCCGGTAACTCCAATGATAGAACATGCAGCACCAAGAGAAACAATATTACGTGCAACATTCGCTGCTCCGCCAAGACGCATTTCTTTTCCGGTGACTGCAATGACGGGAACGGGGGCTTCGGGCGATATCCTGTCAACACGGCCCCACATGTATGAGTCAACCATTACATCACCGATAACAAGAATATTCTTTCCCAAAAAAGCCTTAATGATATCTTCAATTTTTTTCATCATGATCTTGTATTCAACAGCAAAAGTAACGGAAAAAAACTATTTTAATTTCACTTATTTACAATTTATTGAGATTCGCTGTGCTGAAACTGTTTCTTACGCCAGAGGTGTCGGAAGCGCGAAGTTGGAAGCGCGAAGTCGGGCATGGGCAGTTGGCAGTCGCCAGTCAGCAATTGACAGTCAGCAATTGGCAGTCGGCAATTGGCAGTCGGCAATGCCCACCACCCATGCCAGACTCCACTTCCGGCTTCGTGCTTCTGACTTCCGACACTTCATGTTTCGACTACAGCATTGATAATTATTAAGATTATGATCTTTGGGACTTTATCTTTCAGGTTTATTAATAACTCTGTTAATACCTTTATAAATATATTTTCGCTGTTTAATAATATTATTGTATTTTTATAGATTATTTCAGAACAAAATGAGGTTACTGCTTTTCTTACTGATTTGTCTTCCTTTCATTTCCCGGGCGCAGGTTGACGCTAGTTTTACAGTAAGCGCAACATCGGGCTGCGTACCTCTTATGGTGCAAATAACCAATGGTAGTAATGGTGCAACTTCATGGTCGTGGAACTTCGGTAATGGTCAAACCTCCACTCTTGAAAATCCATGGGCGGTGAATTATCTTTTACCAGGCAATTATACAATAACCCTTACTGTTACAAACGGCACGCAGTCAGATGTAGCTACCCAGGTTATTCAGGTTTTTGCAAAACCTACGGCTGACTTTTCATATATAGGAACAGCCGAGGGCTGTATTCCTATTGATCTTATTTTTGTTGACGAGTCAACCCCCGGAAGCGCTCCCATCGTTGGCTGGGATTGGGAATTCGGCGACGGATACTCTTCCACACAGCAGGGCCCTCAACACACATACAACCAGCCCGGTGTTTTCGGTGTCCTGCTGACGGTAACAGATACCAACGGATGTTCGGGAAGTATGCTTATTGACCCCGTTGTAAGAGGCTCGAATGAACCGCTTATTCAAATCAGCGCCAACCCCACAAATCACTGCATAGTTCCTCTTGACGTCCAGTTTACAAATACATCAAATGGGACACAGCCGCTTAGTTTCCTATGGGATTTCGGCGACGGAACCGATACTACTGTACAGAGTCCTCTGCACACATATACCACTCTTGGCGTTTATACTGTTTCTCTTACCGTTACAGACCCCTATGGCTGTTCATCAGATACAGTACTTACTGATTATATTGATATTACAGACGTTACTGCTTCTTTCACAACAAGTACGGGAAATATGACAGTCTGCCCGAACCAGGCATTCCAGTTTATAAATACTTCTGGAAACTCTTCTGTTTTCTGGGAGTTCGGAACAGGATCTACCAGTTTATTGCCTGAGCCATGGATGATCTACCCTAATGACAGTATTTATAATGTGACTTTAATTGCAGGCTACGGAATGCCCTGTGCCGATACTATTGTGGTTCCGATAACAGTTCAGGACGTACAATCATCAGTTCTGATAAATCCGTCGGGGGGATATAATTGCCAGCTACCTACTACTTTTAATCTTTCATATAGCGGGGCGACCCCCGTAACCGGTTACGCATGGACAATCCAGACGCCTTCCGGAACGGTAAATTCGACTTCATCCTCTGCCAATGCTCAAATAACGCAGAACGGTTCTTTCCCTTTTGAATTGATAGTTACAACCCAATATGGTTGCAAGGATACGGTCAAGGACACCCTTTCCATTGATGCAATCACAACAAATATTTATATCGACACGCTGGCTGAGGGGTGTATTCCTTATCCTGTAGGTTTTTCTTCAACCACCCATTCAAACGAGCCCATTGCAAGCTGGGAATGGAATTTTGGGGACCCTTATTCAGGTTTATTAAATACTTCTACAGACAGTTTACCTACACATATATTTGATTCTGCCGGCGTTTTTATAGTCACTCTTATTATAACAAATGATTCTAACTGTGTTGACACAGCTTATGGATTAATTAATACCGGACCCCACCATTATCCCAATTTTGAAATCTGCTTTTTACAGGATCCTCTTACAATTGACACCTGCAAACGTTGTCCCCGCGATAGCATATTGTTTACAAATTTAACCACCGATACTCTCTGGAATCCTGTTGATGAAAACGACCCTTTGTACGAATGGTCATGGTTCTTCGGGAGTACTGACTTTGAACCAGAAGAAATGCTTGATGATTATTTTGCCCCTTTGGATACGGGCTGGCAATATGATCTGTGGATGATATGTAATTACAATGGCTGCAGGGATACCGTTCATCTTGATCCGGATTCAACACTGCTTGACAGTATCGGTCTGTACCTGTGGGCTCCCCTTATCCGAAGCATGACTGACAGCATGAGTTGCGACAGCACATATAAGCGCTGGTTCTTTGCAGATATCTTTGAAGCTGATCACTGGGACTGGGATTTCGGCGACACTACATTTTTACTGAACTCTACCGAAGATACCGTCATTCACACATATGACTCCATAGGCATGTACTGGATCAAACTATATGCATACAGCGACTCCACCAGTTGTGTGTTCAAAGACAGCATACAAATCCGGATAACAGATATTATTGCAAGTTTTACACCTCTGGCAGATACAATATGTTTTAATACCGCCATTGTTTTTGATGCTTCGGCTTCTCAGGATGCCGTACAATATAGCTGGACGGTGTTTAATACTATACCGGCCGGAGGCAATATGATACAGAGCATTGGTCCGTACAACCAGGTAGGGATTATGCCCGTTCAATTAATAGCAACCGATATGTATGGTTGTACGGATACTTTAGAAGCTGAAGTAACGGTTGCCCAACCTGTTGCTGACTTTATTGCCGACACCCTTATCGGCTGCTCTCCGTTTTCTGTAGAGTTTTACAGCTTATCAACTTCCGATATGGGTCTTGCAAACTGGTCATGGCAATTTGGCGATGGGCAAAGTTCTATAGGACAGGACACCGTAAGTAATACTTATACTTCACCGCCTGGTATCACTAATTATAATGTTCAATTGGTCGTTACAGATTCTCTTGGGTGTTCAAGCGCTGTAACAAAGCCAATGTATATTTCTGTTTATAGGGTTGAGGCAAATTTATTTTATATTGACAATTATGTATGTCTGGGAACATCTGTTCAGTTCCTTAACTGGTCAGTAGGTGCACAACTTACTTATTTATGGGACTTTGGAAACGGGACAACCAATACGGTTTTTGAACCCAATGTACTTTATACCGATTCCGGCCAATACACGGTTACTATTATCGCCACCGATACATTGGGTTGTGTTGACACTTTAGTAAGACCAAATGTTATTGAGGTACAGGAAGCCATTGCGGATTTTACAGTAAATTCAACAGATACTACCTGTTATCCTTTCACGCCGGCAATTACGAATCTTAGTCCTATAGGATTCGGACCGGTATATGAATGGGATTTCGGCGATGGTTTCGTTGCTGCAAGCCGGACGCCATCACACTCATATTCACTGCCCGGCGACTACTGGCTTACTTATACTATTACCACTTCTGACGGATGTACCGACAAAGACTCAGTGTTTATACATGTTGGAGGTCCGTATGCCGTTCTGAATGTATTCCCGGATTCAATCTGTAAAGGTGAAGAAGTGACATTCTACCTCACCGATACAATGAATATTCAGACAGTTAACTGGAATTTCGGCGACGGATATGGCTCAAACCAGGATTCAACAAGTCACACTTATGCATTTGTGCCTCCAAACGGAGAGTTTTATGTTTCGCTCATATATTTTTCAGATTCCCTGTGCGATAAAGCTGCGGAGCCCGATACAATTAATGTAGAAGAAGTTATTGCGGGATTCGGTATCGTTAATTCTGTAACCCTCCTGCCTGACCTTGAAAACTGCCCGCCGTTCACATTGACTTTCCCAAACACTTCTACCGGCGCAACATCATGGTACTGGGATCTTGGCAATGGCCAGGTATATACCGGTAACACACCCTCTGACGTCGTTTATGTGAATCCCACCTCTTCAGATTCTATTTACACTATTACCCAGATCATTCAAAGTGATCTGGGTTGCACTGATACTTTAAGGCAGGATATAACCGTATGGGCAACTCCGACAATAACTGTTTCGAATGACACCATTATCTGCGTTGGTGACACTGCTTTTCTAAACGCCACAGGAGGAAATACCGTATTATGGTCACCAAACCTTTTTCTCAGCGATACAGATTCATATAATCCCGATGCACTTCCTAACACCAGTATGTATTACTATGTTCTGATAAAAGATTCCAATGACTGCCGAAATAACGACTCTGTTTATGTTTATGTCCAGCAGCAACCTAATATTTTTCACAGCAATGATACCAGCATTGTGATTGGAGAATCCGTAATACTGTATGTAACGGCCGATCAGCCATTTACTACTTTCACATGGTCTCCTCCTTACGCTTTGTCAGATACGATGGGATCGCCCGTAACCGCCAGGCCTTTTGAAAGCACAACATACACCATTGTGATTGTTGACAGCATGGGTTGTTTTGAAATTTTTGAAGATGTCTATATAGAAGTTATCGAAAATTACTCCCTTGATATGCCTACTGTTTTTTCACCCAACGGAGATAATGCAAACGAAAAGGTTTACGTAAGAGGCTGGGGATTAAAACAGCTGCTGGAATTCAGTATTTACAACAGATGGGGCGAAAGAATTTACTTTTCTGATGATCTTTTAGAGGGCTGGGACGGCACATACAATGGCAAACCTCAGAGCATAGACACTTACACTTATTATGTTAAAGTAGTAACTTTTGCTGATCGATATCTCGAAAAGAAAGGTAACATTACGCTGTTAAGATAAGGCAGCGGGTATTCAAGAAGCATCAATACACAATTTTCAGAATACAAATAAATTCCAAGTTACAAATTCCAAGCCTCAAGACCCAAGGGACGGTCCTTGGAATTTGGGGCTTGGTTCTTGAGACTTGTTATTAAAAACAAGAAACGCCCCGTATTCCGGAGCGCTCCCTGATTGCTATGAGAAAGAGAACAATTTTGTCAGAATGCAAAGTGTATTCCCGCTGACCATGGGTAGAGTTCCGGGCCTTCGTTATCCTTAAAGAGAGTGGATAAAGAATAGTTCACAAAGAGACCAACTGATCCGTAACCGATCTGTCCGGTAAGACCGTACCTGTACCAGTTCATGTGGAAGTCGCCGCGCTGTTTGTCTTTAATGTCGTTGCCCTTGTAATCATAAACCATTTTGGTATGCCCGCCGATACGAACTGCTCCCAGTACTCCAAAGCCGATATTTATATTCTTATCGTTAATAGGGATTTTGAATTCCACGATGAAGGGCATGGTAATCCAGGGAACTACGAGTTTGTTTTTCTGATAATTTGTAGTACTGTCGTAATAAGCATAGAAACTTGCTGAATCGTTGGTATGTATATAATTTTTCGAAAAACGGTAATTGTTGAATTCCATGCCAAGGCCGGTAGAAAGTCCTATATACTGTTTATAAAGCGGGATGTTGGTCTCGATAATGTTTAGAGAAACTCCCCATGATTTGCCCTGATCAAGACTAAGGTAATCATCTGCGGCCAAAGGACCCATGCTGCCGGATTCATTCATAAAACTGTTTAACCCGATCCCTATTCCGCCCCAGTGTGAATTGAATTTATTCTCACAGTTGTCGTCTTCATCCAAAGAATCAATTTCATCAAAATCGACCCCAAACACCAAACACACCCCACAC
>CAZEWB010000039.1:0-2668 GCA_964515655.1 uncultured Bacteroidales bacterium | reverse complement strand
TTACAGTAATTGTGTCTGATTTGTCGGAGTTTTTTTCGGTAATAATAAAGACCTTGCTTTTTCCCAGGTCAATTTTTGTTGTGTCGTACTGTGCCTGCGAGATCAATGCTGCCAGTAAAAATGCGAGTGTCAGATTTAGAGTTTTCATATCATTCATTTTTTTGTGTTTCTGAACGTATGACGTACAGGTGTTAAAAAATGTTACAACATATTCTGAAATATTTTTTATTTCTGTTGAATATCTGACTATTACAACAAAGTTTCTGGATGTAATGACTCCGAAGGAGTCAAACCCCAATAACCCCGGACGAAGTCCGGGGGCACAAACTAAATGAAGCCCAACCCCAACGGGGTTGAACGTATTGGTTATTATCTAATTATACGTGATCGGAAGTGTTTTCTTCTGTATTCAACCCCATCCGGGGTTGCTGTTTAGTTTTATTGTAAACCCCCGACGAAGTCGGGGGTTATTGGGGTTCAATCCCTCCGGGATTGGGTGTTTTGTTGTTTCGTTCGTCAGATATATATGCTTCTCTTTAAAAAATATTTAGCCCAATAACAGTTCAAAGTACTGCCTGTCTATAAAGTCGAGAATAACGAAGATATAGGACATTATGGACAAACATTAAATATGTTACTTTTGTAGATACAATATAATAATGTGTCGTACCGAACCTACAAAGGCGAAAAAGTACCAATAAAGAGCTGGTGTCATGATCCGGAAGAAGGGACATTGGTGCAGGCAAGGAATATGGCCGCGCTGCCATTTGCCTTCAGCCATGTATGCCTGATGCCCGATGCACATGAGGGATACGGCATGCCTATCGGCGGTGTTCTCGCTGCAAAGAATGTGATCATTCCAAACGCTGTGGGTGTGGATATCGGCTGCGGGATGAGAGCGGTTAGAACGTCTTTGAATGATATCGGACATGATGACCTTATAATGATAATGTCAGGCGTAAGAGCAATGGTTCCCCTTGGATTCAAGCATCATAATACAAAACAGGAACTGCCCGACTTTCTGCTGTCACCACAGGGCGAGATATGTAAAAAGGAACTGCGCGATCTTCCGTATCAGTTAGGCACTCTCGGCGGGGGAAATCATTTTATTGAGATACAAAAAGGCAGCGACGGTTATATCTGGTTCATGATACATTCGGGCAGCCGTAATCTCGGAAAACAGGTGGCAGCACACTATGCAAAAAAGGCGCGTGAAATAAACGAGAAAAGCAAAAAGCCTCTTCCCCGCTCTTATGACCTTGCCGGATTTGAACTGGATTCAAAGCTTGGTGAATCATATTTCACCGAAATGCAATATTGTCTTAATTTTGCACTAGCCAACAGAGAAAAAATCTCAGAGTTTATCAAAGAAGTTTTTACAAAGATCACAGGTTGTCGTTTTTTTCAGGAAACTGATGTTCACCATAACTATGCAGCCATAGAAAAACATTTTGGCGAAAAAGTTGTTGTCCACCGCAAAGGGGCAATATCTGCAAAACAGGGCGAAGCAGGGATATTACCCGGGAGTCAGGGCACTTCAAGTTATCTCGTTACAGGACTCAGGAACGCTGAAAGTTTTCACTCGAGTTCACATGGGGCGGGTAGGATAATGGGAAGGAACGAAGCAATAAAAAGACTGGATCTGGATTTTGAAAAACAGAAACTTGAATCGAAGGGAATTATACATTCGCTCCGAGGAAAAAGAGACCTCGACGAAGCTCCGGGGTCATATAAAGATATTGATGAAGTGATGAGGAATCAAAGCGACCTGGTGGAAATAACACTTAAACTTGAACCTCTTGCCGTAATAAAAGGATAATGAAATGCTGAAAGGAATTGTAATAAAAACTACCGGGTCGTTCTATTCTGTAAGAACAGAGAACGGTGAAACTATTTCATGCAGAATAAGAGGAAAGGTCCGTCTCGAAAACTCAAAAAGCACAAGTCCTGCCGTTGTTGGCGATTGTGTTGATATTGAAACTGACAACGAATATTATTTTATTTCATTTATTCACGAACGCCGAAATCACATCGTACGCAAATCAATAAACCTGTCGAAACAGACACACGTTATTGCTGCAAATATCGATCAGGCTGTCCTTATAGTTACACTGGCGCTTCCAAAGACCTCGCTGCAGTTCATCGACCGCTATCTCGTAACCTGCGAGGCATACCGGATCCCAGGCGTTCTTGTCTTTAATAAAACCGACCTGTACGATAAACCGCATATGGAACTTCTTGAAGAATATACAGGTGTTTATACAAAAGCAGGATATAAATGTTTGTCAGTTTCGGCTGTAAAAAAGAACGGGATAAATGAATTCAGAGAACTAATAAAAGATAATGTTTCGCTTTTGTCCGGCCACAGCGGAGTGGGAAAATCTACGTTAATTAATGTTGTTGAGCCGGGATTAAATCTAAAGACTCAGGAGATCTCCGACTATCATCTTAAGGGAAAACACACCACCACTTTCAGCGAAATGCTTCCACTAACTTCCGGGGGATACATTATAGACACGCCGGGAATAAAGGGTTTCGGACTTTTTAATATTGAAAAGAAAGAGTTGTTTCATTTCTTCCCCGAAATGTTGCGGATGGCCGGGCAGTGCCAGTATATAATTGTATGCATGTTCAGGAACCGGGATGCAAGGTCAGGGAAGCGCTGGAG
>CAZEWB010000038.1:12161-12700 GCA_964515655.1 uncultured Bacteroidales bacterium | reverse complement strand
TGTGTTGGGTGTGTTTGGGTGGTTGGTGGCTTTTGTTATGCCTACCGGGTATAGTTTTAATCTTGACGGAACCACGCTTTACTTATCTCTGGCAATTGTTTTTGTAGCTCAGGTTGCAGGCATACCACTTTCGTTCGACAAACAGATGCTTATAGTGTTCACACTGATGCTTACCAGCAAAGGTGTGGCGGGAGTTCCGCGAGCTTCACTTGTGATACTGTTGGGCACAGCGGCCAACTTTAATCTGCCTGTCCTGCCGATCTTCATTATTCTGGGCATAGACGAACTTATGGACATGGCAAGAACTTCTGTAAATGTAATCGGCAATTGTCTTGCTACCGCTGTTGTTGCACGCTGGGAAGGAGAATTTGATGATAATGCGGCAAGAAATTTTAATACGGAGAAACTACAAGAGTAATTGTCTGTTGACATTTTCAAAATAAGCTGTACCTTTAGCAAAAAACCTATTATTATGAAAATGTCAACAGACAATTACTCTTGTAGTTTCTCCGCAAAAAAACACCAAACACACCCAACAC
>CAZEWB010000038.1:0-12151 GCA_964515655.1 uncultured Bacteroidales bacterium | reverse complement strand
CAAAAAACCTATTATTATGAAAAAAGTAATCAGGTATTCACTGTTTACCAGTGCTTTTATTATGCTGTTTCAGCTTATATATTCTCAGAATTATAACTGGGCTGTTTCTGTCGGAGGCAGTGGAAATGAACATATTAGTAGCTCAGTAAAAGATGCAAACGGGAATCTATACGTTACCGGATATTTCATTGATACTGTTGACTTTGATCCTGGAACAGGATATGATTCACTTTATAGTACTACGGCTGCCTATATTGATGCATATGTTGCCAGGTATGATGGGAGTGGTACGCTGGTGTGGGTAAAAAGTTTCGGAGGAACCCTTACAGATGCAGGAGACGATATCACACTGGATAATTCAGGAAATGTTTATGTTACCGGATCATTTACTGGTACTGTTGATTTTAATCCCGGCCCCGGAGTATTAAACCTGACGTCTGCAGGTACAGAAGATATCTTTGTTTCGAAATTCGATATCAATGGAAATTTTATATGGGCTTTTGCAATAGGAGGATCTACTTACGAAAATGCATCTGCAATTGCATGTGATAATTCAGGAGACATTTATTTAGGAGGCAGTTTCCAGATATCAATGGATGTTGACCCGGGTGCCGGTATTGTTTCATTGTCCTCTGCGGGTAATACTGACGGGTTTTATGCGAAGTACACTTCTTCCGGTAACCTTGTCTGGGCAAATAGTTTTGGCGCAGTTAATGGCGATGGTGTCAGTGATATGAAAGCAGATAACAATGGCAATATATATATGACCGGTAATTTTAGTAATACTGTTGATTTCAACCCGGGTACAGGTGTGGCAAATCTTTCTTCGGCCGGGGGTCGTGATATGTTTTTTGCAAAATATGATAATTTGGGAAATTACTTATGGGCAAAAAGAATAGGCGGATCGAATGGCGAAAACTCACATCGAATAAAACAGGATTACAATGGTAACATTTTAATTCTTGGATATTTCCAGGGAACCATTGATGCAGACCCGGGGACAGGAACACTTCTGCTTACACCAAACGGAACCCAGGATGTGTTTATCGGAAAATATGATAATAACGGCAGTCTTATCTGGGCAAACGGTATTGGTGGTAATATCAGTGCTGATGGCAGTGATCTATCAATTGATTCCATCGGAAACATATTTATTACAGGTTACTTTGAAGGCTCTGGTGATTTTAATCCGGGTTCGGGAATTACCTATCTATTCTCTAATGGGAACTTAGATGTTTTTGTTGTTGTACTGACAAATGGTGGTGGTTTTATTTCCGCAATGAATGTAGGCGGTACCGATATGGACAGACCAGCATCCATCTTATCAGATAATGCCGGAAATTTTCTGCTGACAGGTTATTTTTATGGAACCGTGGACTTTGATCCCGGAACGAATGACGCCAGCCTTTCATCAATGGGAGGTCAGGATTTTTTCATCGCAAAGTACTGTATGAATCCATTTGTAATGCAACAATCTTCTTCAACAGGAGTAAATACCTGCCAGAATTATGATACTATACTTACAGTGGGTGTCTTGTTTGCTGATAATTACCAATGGCAGATTTGGACCGGGTCTATATATGTTGACCTGACAAATACAATAAATTATAATGGTGTTGATAATGACACACTGCATATTTTTAATATTCCTTTAAGCTTTAATGGTAACCGGTATCGTTGCCTGCTTAATAATGCTTGTGGACAAAGTTTTTGTGATTCAATACTATTTTATGTTGATCCTTCCCCAACCGTAAACCTCGGTCCGGATACGGCATTTTGTGGCAGTAACATAATAGTACTTATAGCAGGTTCCGGGAATTCTGCTTATTTATGGTCGACGGGTTCAATATCAGAAAACTTGACAGTAAGTTTGCCCGGATCATATTATGTGAATGTTACCAATGGCTATGGATGTTCAACCCGTTCCGATACAGTTATTGTAAGTGAAATTCCGTTACCGGTTGTGAGCGTATCTGCACCCGGAAATACAGCCATGTGTAGCGGTGGCACATTGGAGATATTTTCTTCAATTGATAATTATAATCCTGCATATAGTTACTCTTACCTGTGGACCGGAGGGACAGCCTCTGCAAATATGTTTGCGACTGTAACGGGAGATTATTCTGTAACTGTTACCAATATAGACTATTCCTGTTCTGCAAGTTCCGTTCCTGTTCATACAAACTTCATTTTACCATATGAGGACGAAGAGATCTGTATTGTTACTGTGGATACAATCACATGGAAAAACAAAGTAATGTGGGAGAAAACCACAGATGTCGGAACTGCGGGCTTTAATATATATAAAGAAGTGGCAACAAATATCTATAGCGGAATTGGTTTTGTTCCATACAGCGATCCTTCATTTTTAATTGATAATTCAAGCCAACCCGAAGCATTCGCCAACAGGTATAAAATAGCTGTTATTGACACATGCGGAAATGAATCTTCAAAATCTTTTTATCACATGACAATGAACCTTACTATTGCCGCTAATGGAAACACAATGGGTTTAAACTGGTCACATTATATTGATGAAAGCGGAACGTTTGTGCCTTCGCTGTATTACATTTACAGAGGGACATCACCTTCGAATATGCAAATTCTCGCAAGTGTTCCAGGTACAGTTAACAGTTATAACGATGTTAATATATTTGATGTTTATTATTACATGGTTGGAGTTGAAAAAGCAAGCGGATGCAATACTGCTAAGACCCCAACATATTCTTATTCTAATAAAAAAGACAATAGTTCTTTAGTCGGAATAAACTCAACAAGTTTGTTAACTGGAACAATTTTAATCACCCCCAATCCCATGACCAATACAACAACTTTGACAATTCCCAACTTTAATAATTCGAATACAAGCGAGCCTTTGCAAATAACTGACATTACCGGAAAAGTTGTATTATGCATAAGCCTTTCGCATATGCAGATTGACAGTAATAAAGCACATCTCGTTATTGAAAGAGGCAACTTGAAATCAGGTATTTACTTTGTAGAATTAAATGCAGAAAAGAAATATTGGGGGAAACTAATAATTGAATAATTGGATGCCAGGCATGTTTGCTTCTGACAAGATGATGGAAAAGAATGCTCAGTTGCAACACGCGTCAAGTCCCATTTTACCAAGCAGGCACATCTTGACAAAATTGTTGATATGTGGGCAGACCCTGTAATTGCACAAGAACGTTAAACAACCAACAACCATGGAAAAACATTTCGAATACATAACCAAACTCGATATAAAGTTTGACCATTTGCAATGCATTGACGTTCCTCAAATGGTAAAAGAATGCACTGACAAATGGTTCAACCAGACCTTGACCCGGGTTAATGAAAGTGTTGTAAGGCTTGGAATTGTTGAAGGGGAATATCACTGGCATAAGCATGATAATGATGACGAATTTTTCTTTGTTCTTGAAGGGCAACTTTTAATTGATCTTGAAGGCAGTGTTATTGAGTTGAATCCGCAACAGGGCGTTACAATTACAAAAGGAATAATGCACAGGCCGCGGGCATTAAAAAAGACCGTTATGCTTATGGTCGAAACAAGCGCCATACAGCCGACGGGGACATAAAATAATGCGGATATGAAAAAACATATTTTTCTACTGAATAACCATTTTCTTCACAAACTTTTTGTCCCCTGCCATTGCATGGCAATAATACACCCCTGCAGGTAATTCAGATCCGTTGTATGTCATGCCATTCCAGTTAATTGTTTCTGAGTCAAAAGATGATTCAAGTTTTGTACAGAGTTTTCCGGTCTGGTCGTATATTGTAACGGACCAATCTCGGAACTGACCTCCTGCAAGGCTGAAAGTACATTGTGAGTTACCCGGTTTGTAAGGAACTGGGAAGACATTGAAAACGCCACTCTCTTTTTCATTATCAACTAAAGGAGAAGAAACAAAAGTTGTAAGATCGAGTTTCCATACCGATAGTCCGTATGTTCCTGCCACAAGGGTGCGTGAAGGATTGTGAATCTTTAATGTTGTAACAGGCACATTCCCTATGTTTCCGGATATCGCGTTCCAGGTTCCGCCGTTGTTCGAAGAGGCAAAGACTCCGGCATCAGTTCCCACAAAAAGGTATCCCGAAAGAGGATCGACCGCAAAATCATCTACCGGTATATTGGGAAGGTTTCCGGAAATGTCAGTCCATGTGCTTCCAAGATTGTCCGACCTCAGAACATGAGGATATGGCTCATCCCAGCGAAAACCCGAAACTGTTACATATATTCTGTTCTGATTATTCGGGTCACACGCAACACGTGTAATGCATCTGTCCGGAAGTCCTGTTGAAATATCTGTCCATGTGCCGCCTGCGTTTGCAGACAAATAAACTTTTCCATCGTCAGAACCTGTAACGATAATATCGCCATTTACCGGAGATATTGACATCGTTGATAAGGTGTGCCATGATGAACCATCATCACCCTTTGTAAGATCCGGACTGACGTTGATCCAGCTATTACCTCCGTCAGTTGTCTTCCATACCCTGTAAGTACCAAAATAAAGTGTGTGTGGATCGGTTGGATGCATCACATAGGGAGAAGACCAGTTGGTACGGTCACCCGACCAGTAGTAACAGATTCCTGTCATACTCGCACCACCATAAGTTGTTTTATGAAGCATCCCGTACTGGCTCTCCATGTAAAAAGTGTTTGGGTCGGTATAATCAACAATGCAGTAAAAGCCATCACCGCCAAGGAATGCGATCCAGTCGTCGGTATTGCCTGTCTGAGTACCTATAGAAAAATTGTCCTGTGTGCCGCCATATATCCGGGTTGGATTATTGTAATCGATTTCCACTTCGTAGAACTGTGTAATGGGTAGGTTGTTTATTTTCGACCAGGTTACTCCGTTGTCAAAGCTTTGGCATAATCCACCATCATTACCTTCGAGAATGCGGCCGTTCTGCTGGTCGAATGCCATTGCATGATGATCAACATGTATATAAGGTGTACATGCATCCCCGGCAAGAAGCTGCCATGTCTGCCCGCCATCATTGGAACCAACCATTTTCAGACCCATAACATATATCTGGTACTCATTCAGCGGATTAACGCGGATCTGCCCGAAATACCATCCGTAAGTACTGCACATATCCTGCAGGCCGGTATTAGTACAGTATGACCAGGAATTACCTGCATCTTCCGACCTGCATATTCCTATCCCATAATTAGAGTCAATAAATGCATAAACAAAATCTGGATTAGATGGTGCAACAGCAATGCCTATCCTTCCCATATCGACAACAGGAAGTCCGTTTGTAAGTTCTGTCCATGTTGTTCCGCCATCGACAGACCTGAAGATTCCCGAAGACGGCCCATAACTGCGGCGGTAATTCAGCCCGCGGATGCGCTCCCACATAGCGGCATATAGCGTATCGGGGCGTGAAGGGTCCTGCGCAATATCAATTGCCGATGTCGAGTCGGTAAGATATAAAACCCTGTCCCATGTTGCACCGGCATCAAGACTTCGGTAAATGCCACGTTCCGGGTTAGGAGTGAACAGGTTCCCGCAGGCAGCAACAAAAATACGGTTGGAATTTTCAGGGTCTACCAGCACCCTGCCGATATACGCGGAATTGGGAAGACCCGAAAAAGTCCAGGTAGCGCCTGCGTCCATCGATTTGTAAATTCCCCCGCCGAGAAAAGTATTAGCTGATGCATTTGCCTCTCCCGTTCCGGCGTATATAATGTTTGGGTTCGCCGGGTCTATTGCAAGGTCGCCGATAGAAATAAAAGGCATGTTCTGAAAAATGTTCTGCCAGGTATTGCCGTTATCAGTTGATTTCAGTATACCGCCTGTTGCAGCTCCGACATAAATTACGGGCGTTGTTCCCGGAACGATCTCAATATCCGTAATCCTTCCGCCGATGTTAGTTGGGCCGGCAAATGTCCAGTTCGATTTATTTATGCTCTGACTCTGCATAGCAGCAGCTTTTTTCATTTCCACCTTATATGCCTCCATATTGACCGACCAGTACGGGTATGCACGCTGGTATGCCATCCAGTCGGAAGGATTTTCGATAAGTGGACTGTCGGGACGCTGCCATTTGTTAGTGTTGTTTACAGAAAATATGATAGGTATCGCTGCCGGAATTATCAGCGCAAGCAGTAAATATTTTTTCATATGGAATTTTTTACAAATATAAAAGATTTTAAAGAATTGCCTTTGCAATACATGAAAATTTATACTCACCCAACACTCTCATACTGACTTCTGTTGAATTTTCAGAAAATAACAATCTCCCAGGCAACTATTCTACTTTAACTACTGTCTTACTGTTAGATTAACGAACGAATCATCCTTATGTCTTTCGTTGATTTGTTTGATGCTTTTATCGGTATTAGAATTAAAGTAGGAAATGATCACTATTTTGGATGGATCTTGCTTGATAAGGGCGCTAATAACGATTGGTTAACAATTAGAATGATTGCTTTCAACCCAGTCGCAAACATGCCCGCTGTATGCAAAACAACTACAACCAATATAAGTCAGATTGAATCAAAAACAGATAAAATAAGTATATTTCCAAATCCAGTATCTAAAAATATCTCGATATATGGGTGCCATGTCAACTCTATTGAAATACGAAATATTAAAGGAGATATTGTATCATTTCTGACAGAGGAAATAAATGTAGATTTTAGTAATTTTCAGAATGGTATTTACTTTTTTATTATTAAGACGGATAAAGAAACTATCTGCAAAAAAATAATAAAACAGTAATATTGCCTGTTTGATTTGTTCTTTTTATTAGTATATTTGTACAGGTTTCATTTATTCTCTTTTATAATCTTTCCTGAAAAAATAACTTTTAAATTAGTTGTTATGAAAAAGTTTTACATGTTATTAATTACAGCATTTACATTCAATATTACGACTGCCCAGTGGATATGGCTGAATCCGTTGCCGCAGGGCAATAGTTTATATGATGTAGTATTCCCGGATCAGAATACAGGATATGCTTTTGGCGGTCATGGAGCCATTGTTAAGACCTCCGATGGAGGCGCAACGTGGACATGTCTTGAATCGGGGGTATCGTCAACTTTATATTCTTCATCTTTTATGGATATTAACATAGGTTATGCTGCCGGCACTTATGGAACCATTATTAAAACCACCGATGGCGGCGCAACATGGACAAGCCTGAATTCAGGGTTTCCCTCTACTATTTTTTATGCTTGTTTTTTTACTGATATTAATACAGGATTTGCTGTCGGCACCGGCGGTAAGATACTTAAAACCATTAATGGCGGAACATCATGGACACTCCAGACATCAGGAACAACTACAAATCTCAATGCAATATATTTTACCGATGCAGATACAGGATATGTCGCAGGTAATGGTGGTACTATGTTAAAAACCATCAATGGAGGGACAAACTGGACAAGCCTCACAACAGGAACATCATCTCACTTTAAAACTGTCTTTTTTACAGATCCTGATGCAGGGTACGCGGCCTGTTCAAACGGCACTATATTAAAAACCACAGATGGAGGAACAAACTGGGCAAACCAGGCTTCGGGAGTCTCTTACAGTTTAAATTCCATTTTCTTTACCAGCTCAGATACAGGTTATATTGCGGGAAACAGCACATTGATCCTAAAAACTACTGATGGCGGAGCAAACTGGATAACAATGATTTCAGCATCCTCAAGCAGTATTAATTCTATTGTTTTTACTGGAACAAATACAGGGTATGCTGTCGGTTCTTTCGGGCTGATAATGAAAACCGTTGACTCGGGAGCGAACTGGACAAACCTGAGTTCGGGAATTGTGAGAGATTTCAGGGCTATTTGTTTTCCTGATATTAACACCGGATACGTCGTCGGTTCAAGCGGCACAATATTAAAAACCGAAGATGCAGGCGCTACGTGGACAAGTCAGTATTCCGGCTCTATATACCCGATTTATTCTGTTTGTTTCATAGATGTAAATACAGGGTATGTAGTTGGAATGGCAGGTAAGATAATAAAAACAGTCGATGGCGGCGCTAACTGGGAAACAAAAGTTTCGGGAACTACAGTTACATTACATTCGGTTAATTTTATCAATGCAGATACCGGTTATGTGGTGGGTGAAAACGGCACTATCCTTAAAACCGTCAACGGTGGAACAACATGGTCTTCCCAGTCGTCCGGAACGACCAGTATCTTAAACTGCGTATATTTTACGAGTATTAATACCGGTTATATTGCCGGAGGTGGCGGATTAATATTAAAGACAACCAACGGAGGATCTACCTGGACAAGCCAGACTTCAGGGACTTTTTATGAACTTATCGCTTTTTTCTTTACTGATGCCAATACCGGTTATACGGTAGGCGATCATGGAAATATTTTGAAAACTTCAGATGGAGGCTCAACCTGGAGTCCCCAGACAACCGGTTATTTTGGAAAGTTCAATTCCGTATGGTTTACAGATGTAAATACCGGTTATATAGCCAGCGATTATGGCGAGATTTTTTCAACAATAAACGGCGGAACAAACTGGGCAATTCAATACCCCGGAGCTGAAAACAATTTAATGGCAATTTGTTTTACAGACGCTTATACGGGGTACGTTGCCGGACTTACCGGAATAATACAAAAAACCAATGACTGGGGTACCGGAATTTCAGAAAAAACTGAAAAGAAAGGTGATATGATTATTTACCCAAACCCCGCATCAGGTATTTTGATTATTTTTTCAAAACAAACAACTCCTTTTCAAAATAACTTCATTTCAATTTACGATCTAAGGGGGAAATTGATTCATCAAATACAGACAAATCAGGAAAAAACAAAAATAGATGTCAGCGGATTCGAAAAAGGAATCTATTTTGTAAAAGCAATCAACAATAATGTAACTGAAGTAACAAAGTTCATTAAAGAATAATGATTATAGGAAATTTTAATTATCCAGTTGCTTCCACACGCCGCTCAGGTAGCAGTACACATGATTATCGGAGGAATTCACAAACACTTCTCCGTTTACCGGACTTGGAGGGAATCCGGCATAAGGTGTAAGTATCAGAATACTGTTAATGGTTACTTTATCTGTTGAAAAATCTCCATAGATAAGTGGGGTTGCGGAAGTACTGTTTTCGATAATAAGTTTATCACTACCTGTTTCGTAGTAACCGGCATCTTTCCCGATAAATACGTTATTGTTTCCCGTAGCCTCACCTCCGGCTTCGTAACCTATTATCACATTACTATTACCTGTTGCAGCAACTCCGGCAGACGAGCCCACAATTGTGTTTTGCAGTCCTGATGCGCTGAAATTTCCTGCACTTGTTCCAAGAATAACGTTATTATCTCCTGTTGTCTTATTTTCAGCTGCATGGGTCCCCATTATAAGATTATCTGTGCCGGTTGTAAACGCTGCACCGGCCATGTGTCCGATAAAGATATTACTGTATTGAATAGCATAATACCCGGCATTTCTGCCTATATAAATATTTCCTGAACTAAACAGGTTATCGTGACCCGCATCCTGACCTATAAAAATATTATTGGTTCCAGACATATTTGAATAACCGGCTCCCTGCCCTATAAAGTTATTGCTCCACCCTGTTGTATTTCCGAAACCGCTCTGATGACCGATAAAGACATTGTGAGTTCCGTCGGAATTGCTAAATCCGCTGTTATACCCTACAAAGACATTAAAATTTGCATTGCTGTGATAACCGGCCTGATCACCAAGATAAACATTGCTTTGTCCGCTAATGTTAGAGTACCCTACTTCTGATCCGATGAAAACGTTTTTATCTCCAACAACATTATTATATCCTGAGTGATATCCGATAAATGAATTATATTCTCCCATTCCGTTATTATATCCTGTCTGATAACCTAAGAAAGTATTATAACTTGCACTATTGTAAAATCCGGCCTGGCATCCAAGGAATACGTTGTTGGTTCCTCCCACTCCCGTTTGTCCGCACTGGTTACCGATATATACGTTATTATTTCCCACTCCGTTATTACTCCCCGAATTATTTCCAAGGAATACATTCTGCGAACCTGATGAATTATACTCCCCGCTCCCTACACCAAGAAAGACATTACCAATTCCATTAACATTTCCATATCCACTGCTTCTACCTATCATGATATTCTGAGTTCCTACAGTATTATTATATCCGCTCACGTCGCCAATGAAAACATTAGTACCCCCGGTAAGGTTATTCATACCTGCAGAATTTCCGAGAAAAACATTGGATGCGCCATCAGTATTCTGGAGTCCCGCAAAATATCCTACAAAAATATTTGAAGAGCCAATAGTATTTGCATAACCGCTGTTATTGCCAATGAAAACATTGCTTTCGCCTGTAGTATTATAATAACCGGAACGGGTACCGAGAAAGACATTCCATGAGCCGGTAGTATTTGTATATCCGCTTTCGTTTCCGAGGAATACGTTTGACCAGCATGTTGTACTTGAATATCCGCTTTCGGTACCAAGAAACACATTCTGTGCCCCATCCAGACTGTGATAACCGGACTGATCTCCTATAAACAAATTTGAAAAGCCCCCGGTGTTTGATCTGCCACATTCGTTACCTATAAAGACATTACTTCCGCCTGATGTATTGGAGAGTCCGGCATTGTATCCCATAAAAGAGTTATATGCTCCAAATGTATTGTTTCGTCCGGCCTGATAACCAATAAAAGTATTATAACTTGCATTGTTGGTATAACCCGCTTCGAAACCCATAAAGGTATTGTAGTTGCCCGACATATTTGTATATCCGGACTGATACCCGATAAACACGTTATTCAGTGCACTGGTACTGTTCCGTCCTGCACGGTATCCCATAAATGAATTATATAATCCTGTTGTTATTGCATTTCCGGCTTCATGGCCGATGAAATAGTTTTCGGGAGTAAGATTCATATAACTTGCCGATCCGGATACTCCAACATTTTCCACACCAAATCCCGAACCACCGTCACCTGTGTAAACACGGGTACTGTCGGGGCGAACAAGAAGGTAATTGTGTGTAAGAGCTTTTGCAGTATTGCGGCCGCTTACTGCAAATGTGCCTTTATTTGTTTTTGCAGCATCATCATCAAAATATATTCTGACACTATCTTTATAAACGACAAAAACCGATTGTCCGTTATCGTCCTTTACTTCGAAAAGAGGTTCATTAACAGGCGCAGTAGCGCTTCTCTGAACGACGAATCTTCCATTGGGGTTATTCAAACCTACTCCCATCCTTCCGTTTGCATTGTCCCACACAAGTACGTTATTTGCTCCGAATACTCCGCTGTTATTGAACTGAATATTCCCATTCACACCTGCGGGAGTTCCAAGTCCGGTATGTGTATGGTTTCCGGCAGCAACGGTTGTAGCAGTAGTTCCGAAGCTTGCAGCGATAGTCGGGTTACCTCCAATACCATCTCCGTTGCTCACAGCAATCCCATTCCCTGCGGTTATTGTACGGGGGATAAAAGTTCCAGGTCCTGTCCTTGAAATAATACCGTTTGTAGCAAGATTATGCAATGCAAGAGCCTGACCTGTTAATTCCAATGTGCCAGTAGTGGTTATCGGCCCTCCGATTATACCGTTCGCTGTAGTAATTGAAGTGACCGTACCTCCTGAATTATTATCAGTACTGGTTATTGTAAAGTTCGGATATGTTCCTGAAACTGATGTTGCGCCGGTACCGGTCAATATTACTGTCTGGTCAGGTGCAGTATTGGTAAATGTGGTTCCTGTAAGATTCAGTCCTGTTCCTGCTGAATACAAAGTATTCTGATCGGTACTGCTGATAGCAAAATTCGGATATGTTCCTGAAACAGATGTCGCACCGCTTCCTGTAATTACAACTGTCTGATCGGGGGCTGTATTAGAAATTGCATTCCCGGTGATGTTAATTCCGGAACCTGCGGTATAGGTCGTTCCTGCCGACAGGGTTACTGTATTTCCGCCGGAGATTGTGAGATCGTTACCAGACAAACTGAGCGATTGTATTTCGTTTAATGGATCAGCATCTGCATCATTAACGAGATCTGTAAATACTGCCGTGATATCTCCAAGTCCGTTGGAGCGGATAAGTGTTAATGTTTTTGTGGTGGTTCCCGTAAACGATGCTCCAGTTACAACTCCATCGGTTGTTCCGGCTGCGCCCAACTGGTCAT
>CAZEWB010000037.1:0-12941 GCA_964515655.1 uncultured Bacteroidales bacterium | reverse complement strand
ATAATGTCGTTACAAATTCTTTCGGCCTTGCAATAATGGCAATAGGTTCCGGAAGCGCTTCATTTGGCATTTTTTCTGATATCAACTGGAGTTCCGGGATGCATTTTTTAAAGGTCGAAATGGATGTTACAGGCGGGTCGTTATATGCTGATATGGGTACAGTGCAGCTGATAAGCGTGCCCTATGCTCTTTATGCCAAGTCAGCCGGAAATTCTTTCAGCGGCAGCTATAACGATCTGACGAATCAACCGGATTTTACTGGCTGGGATCAGAACGAAAGCAATGACTTTGCAGGAAACTATTATGATCTGACAAACAAACCTGTTTTAAACGGAGATGTAAATGGTCAGATAGAGAGTAATACAGTTGAAGGTATTCAGGGCAGGGGTATTTCTACTAATATTCCCTCTAACGGGCAGGTGCTGAAATGGAATAACGTATCTCAGAAATGGGAGCCTTCGGACGACCAACTTGGCGCAGCAGGCACAACAGACGGTGTTGTTACCGGCGCTTCATTTTCAGGAACAACGGACAAAACATTAACTCTGATCCGCTCAAACGGACTTGGTGATATTACTGCTGTCTTTACTGATTTGGTTGATGATGCCGATGCAGATCCTGCTAACGAATTGCAGAACCTGAGTATTTCAGGAAGCGACCTTACAATTTCAAATGGAAATACTGTAACGATACCTGGCAGTTCTTATACTGCCGGTGCTGGTATTGACATTCAGGGTAATGAAATTATAAATCTGGCTCCCGATCAGAATGTCACACTTTCCGGAACAGGTTCTACGACAGTTACGGGAACGTATCCGAATTTCACTATAAACAGTGCAGCCGGTAATTATACTGCAGGAACAGGTATTGACATCACAACTAATACAATAACAAATACAGCTCCCGATCAGACGGTCACGCTGGATAATGGTACTGGCATATCGGTGTCGGGCGCCTATCCGGATTTCACCATTACCAACACTCAGCCCGGTCAGACTGTAACTATTACAGGAAGCGGAGCAACCAATGTGTCGGGTGTATATCCCAACTTTACTATCAGCAGTACGGATAATAATACTGAATATACTTCAGGGAACGGAATTAATATCCAGAGCAACCAGATTATTAATACTATGCCCGACCAGGAGGTAAGTATAAGTGACGGTGCCGGAATATCGGTAAGTGGCAGTTATCCCGATTTTACTATCACTAACACTAACCCTGACCAACTGATAAATCTGTCAGGAAGCGGCGCAACTTCGGTAAGCGGAACGTATCCTAACTTTACTATTAACAGTACAGATAACAATACCACTTATACAGCAGGGACGGGGATTGACATTCAGGGCACAGAAATAATAAACACAGCGCCTAACCAGCCCGTTGCAATCACAGGTGCAGGTGCAACTTCTGTTTCGGGAACATATCCTAACTATACTATAAGCAGCACCGATAATAATACAACATATACAGCCGGAACCGGGATCAATATAAGCGGAATCAACCAGATCAGCAACACGGCTCCCGACCAGACAGTTTTTTTAAACGGAACTGGCGCAACAACGGTAAGCGGGACTTATCCCAGCTTTACCATAAACAGTACGGATAATAACACAACATATTCTGCAGGAACGGGGATGACTCTCAGCGGTACAACGTTTAATGCACAAACAACCAATGCCCTGTGGAATGCAAATCAGTTGCAGAGTGTGGCAGTAAATTCAGCAGCGCCTTCAAACGGGCAGGTATTAAAATATAATGGTACAAGCTGGGCTCCGGGCACAGATAATAATACTACCTATTCGGCCAGTACCGGCTTAACCTTAACCGGAACTTCATTTTCACACAATGCACATACAGGAGATGCAACCGGGGCAACAGCGCTGATCGTAACCGGTATTCAGGGCCGTCAGGTAACCTCTAATCTTCCTGCCAATGGCCAGATATTAAAATGGAACACTACTAACACCCGCTGGGAACTGGGCGATGATGAACTGGGAGCCGCCGGCACGAATGACGGAGTTGTAACAAGTATAGGTGTTTCAGGTACAACAACAAAAACAATCACCTTAACCCGTTCGCAGAGTTTACCGGATCTTACGGCAACGTTTACCGATGAAGGTTCGGTTTATACCGCAGGCAGTGGTATCAGTATCGCATCAAACGTTATTACCAATGCAGCTCCCGATCAGACAGTATCGCTTACACAGGGCGGAGCAACAACGATTTCCGGTACGTACCCTAATTTTACTATCAGCAGTGCAAATACTACTTATACGGCCGGCACAGGTATGACCTTAAGCGGCACAACTTTTAATGCACAAACGTCAAATGCATTGTGGAATGCGAATCAGATACAGTCTGTGAATGTTTCGTCAACTGCACCCGCTACCGACCAGATACTGAAGTACGATGGAAGCAGCTGGGCTCCTGCAGCGGATAATAATACTACGTATACTGCCGGAACCGGAATCAGTATTAACGGAAGCAACCAGATCAGCAATACGTTACCCGATCAGACCATTACACTTTTACAGGGAGGAGCCACTACTATTACCGGCACCTATCCGGTCTTTACCATCAGCAGTACGGATAACAATTCAGGAGGTACAGTAACATCAATTACAGCAAACAATGGTATTACAGCGACTCCCTTCAATCCGATAACCACAACCGGAACATTGGGATTAACAGGTCAGGCGTATGCATTGCATACTCTGGGAACGAACGGAATTATTGTAAGAACAGGAGCGGGAGCGGTAACGTCACGTACAATCACTGCCGGATCGGGCATTACCATTACCAACGGTGATGGCGTTAGCGGTAATCCTACTATTTCTCCCACATTCGGAACAACAGCAGGAACAATTTCGCAGGGCAATCATACTCATGCTACACTTACACGTGGCACAGGATTAACCGGGAGCAATTATGACGGCTCAACTGCAACAACATGGGCTGTAAACTTTGGCACAACTGCAGGAACTGTTTCCGAAGGAAATCATTTACATGGTTCATATACTGCCGCCGGAACAACAGGAATGATACAGTACAACAATGCAGGGGCTTTTGGCGCAAACTCAAATCTGTTTTGGGATATAACAAACGGACGTCTTGGAGTTGGACTAAACAACCCCAATTGCCGGATGGTAGTGAAGGGAAGTAGTACTGCTCCTATTAACGAACCCCTTTTTGAAGTTAAAAATAGTAGTGGCCAGACAGTGTTTATTATTTATCCCGACAGTGTCCGTATCTATATTGACGATGACCCGGCAAAAACAAACAGGGGTGCATTCGCAGTTTCCGGCCGTAATACTGCCAAGGCGCTTACACACGACTTTTTTGTTGTCAGTCCTGACAGTTCAAGAGTATATACGACAGACCAGGCTGCAGGATTTGGAGTAAGAAATATTAATGGTACTGCCGATGAATCTTACATGCAGATGAACCCCAACAATTATTTTATTGGACATTTTGCAGGGAATGCAATTACAACCGGACTCTATAATTCATTTATGGGTTATCGGTCAGGATACAATAACTCCGACGGATCAAATAATGTATTTATGGGCTATTATACTGGTTATGGAAATACTTCAGGAGCCAGCAATGTTTTTTTAGGTAACAGGGCTGGTTATTCAAATGGTGCCGGTGGAAGCAATGTGTTTTTAGGTAATTATGCCGGCTATGCAAATACAGCAAGTAACAATGTTTTTGTAGGATACTATTCAGGTCGTTATAATACTACAGGAGATAACAATGCTTTTATGGGTTACTATTCAGGAAGAAGCAACACAACAGGGTTAAGTAATGTGTTTATAGGAAATAATGCCGGTTATACTAATACTACCGCTAGCTATAATGTTTTTCTTGGTTATTATGCCGGCTATACAAACAACGCCAATAATAATGTATTTCTTGGTTATGAAAGCGGACGACTAAACAGCAGCGGCGCCAATAATGCATTTGTTGGCTATCAGGCAGGAAAAGCAAATACAACCGGGAATAGCAATGTATTTATAGGAGAACAGTCAGGTCTTTCAAATACCACTGGCTATTACAATGTGTTCGTAGGACAATGGGCCGGCAGGTATAATATTTCCGGTCTCCTTAATACATATATGGGTGAATTGACAGGTGAAAATGCAACCGGTACCGAAAATACATACTTAGGCGCTGAAGCCGGGAGGTCTAATACAGGAAGTAACAATGTCTGTATTGGTAACAGGTCGGGATACAGTAATACCGGAAGTTCAAATGTGTTTATCGGTTATGGAGCCGGTGCAAATTCCGGAACAGCATCTAATTGTATGTATATTCATAACTCAAATGCATCTATTCCTACAATTTATGGAGATTTCTCAACCAAAAATATAGGTTTTGGTACGATAACTCCCGGCAGTCACAGAATTTATGCAACTTCTTCTGCAACCACAACAACCGGTTCAACAGGATATTTTGTTAACACTGCTGCTGCGGGAATTGCATTTATGGCTGAAAATTCAAGTACGACATCATCTGATGCAGCTATTCTTGTTACACAAAAGGGCTCTGCCGGGGATATTATGGTTCTCGACTCATGGCACGGAACTGGTAGCTGGGATAGAGAATTTCGGTTTACTAACACAGGAAACGGGATGTGCGATGGTAGTTGGACAGGAGGAGGAGCAGACTATGCGGAGTATTTCATAAAATCAGATACAACCCTAATGTATGAACCTGGAGATGTAATACAACTGTCAGATGAGGGCAATACTGTAAAAGCTTCTTCAAATGCATATTCTGTTAAAGTGGTTGGGGTATTTTCAACCAACCCGGTTGTAATAGGCAATGGCAGTTCCGACGGTGCCCCTGATAACTCAGTATTGGTTGGTATGATGGGCGTAGTACCTACAAAAGTCACTAATGAAAACGGAGAAATAAAAGTGGGTGATTTTCTTACCTCTTCTTCGGTTTCGGGTGTGGCAATGAAAGCAGATAAACCTTGTCTGATAATTGGTCGTGCCATGGAAAACTATAATTCAAATATTGTTGGTAAAATAAATGTTCTGGTTAACCCAGGTTGGGCTGGTAATGAAGAACAAATAAAGGAACAGGATGAACGTATAAGAAAAATTGAATCGGAGAATGATATCCTTAAAGCCGAAATAGAAAATATTAAAGCTTTTATTGGTGTAACCAAAAGGTGATTTGTTCAGATTATTCTGATAAGAACAGTAATATTTAATTTTGTTTTTAAAAGCCCTGCTTTCTTCAGGGCTTTTTTATTTTTTACCTGTTGATTGATTTCTATTAATTTAATCTCTGCGGGGTTGTTGATTAAAAACAGGGATTATTAACAGAGATTTCTCCTTTTTGACTCTCAATCCTGCAATGTGGGTTAATGTTATATCAAAAAAAGAAAATAATAACATTACTACTTTGATCTTTTTTTTATATTTGCGTATATAAAAAAGAAATAAACGTCATGGTTCTTTTAGAAGAGTTTAAAATGTTATTAATAAAATTAGATGAGGCAAAGGTTCCTTATGCATTATGCGGTGGGTTGGCAATGGCTGTATATGCATTTCCGAGAGCAACGATGGATATAGATGTAATTATTCTGACAAATGACCTGGAAAAAGTAAAAGTTCTTGCTAAAGAACTTGGATATTCTATTGACAGTGGTTTAATGAAATTTAAAAAAGGAGCGATACAAATATATAGATTATGTAAAATAACACAGGGTACTGGTGAAGCATTGATACTTGATTTACTTATTGTCACTCCCGAAATTCAAAATGTTTGGGTATCCCGGAGGCAGGTAGAGTGGGAAAATGGTAAACTATCCATCGTTTCACCCGAAGGTTTAATTCAGTTGAAGTCATTACGTGGAAGCGGTCAGGACAAAGACGACATTAAGCATTTAAGAAAAATAAAATATGAAAGTTGATTTATCTCCCGAAGCAATAACAACACGGTTACGTTTAACAAGCGAATTGCGGGAGCTTTGCATATCGCTGGGAAAGTGCATGAGTAAATTGAATATACGTAACAAGCGTTGCACCTTTACGAGAAAAATTGTCTTTAGCAAAGCCGGTACAAATTTGAAAAAAATGCTCTGATTTTTTTAAAAAAGAGCTTTTTATATTTGCATATAACTGTTTAATGCCAACAATATGAAAAAGTTATTTTTTTCCGCATTGTTAATGTTCATTACATTAACTTTATTAGTTGCTCAGACCCCTGAATCATTTACATACCAGTGTGTGGTACGTGATGCTCTCGGTAATATTATTCCCGATCAGCCGGTTGCAGTGCAGTTCAGCATTATTGCCAACAATGTTTCCGGTCCTGTTGAATATGTCGAGATACATGATGCGGTTACAAATTCATTTGGACTGGCAACTGTGGCAGTCGGAAAGGGAAGTGTTGTAACGGGTAATATTTCAACTATAGACTGGGGAGCGGACATATATTTCCTGAGGGTTGAAATTGACGTGACGGGTGGAACTTCATATACAGATATGGGGACAGTTCAGTTATTAAGTGTTCCATACGCCCTCTATGCCAAAAACTCAGGCAACGGCTTCAGTGGCGATTATAACGATCTTGCGAATAAGCCCATGCTGGATGGAGATGTCATTGGTGATATTGAAATGAATAATGTGGTTAAAATCCAGGGAAGGGATTTGTCATCAAACATTCCTGCAAACGGACAGGTACTGAAATGGAATAACGTATCTCAGACATGGGAGCCTTCGGACGATCAGTTGGGAGCAGCCGGAACTACAGACGGTGTTGTAACGGGGGCGTCATTTACAGGAACTACGGATAAAACTCTTACTCTTATCCGTTCAAATGGACTTGGAGATATCACCGCTGTTTTTACAGATATGGTTGATGACGCAGATGCCGACCCTACCAATGAGTTGCAAACTTTAAGCCTTAACGGGAGTGATCTGACTATTGCAGATGGCAATACTGTAACACTGCCCGTTAGTAGTTACACAGCCGGTACCGGTATTGACATTCAGGGTTCACAGATTATTAACTCTGCACCTGATCAGGAGGTTGACTTATCTGAAGGAACAGGAATATCAGTTTCGGGAGCTTACCCTTATTATACTATTACCAATTCTTTACCTGACCAGCCGGTAGCATTAAACGGGGTCGGAGCAACTACTGTTTCGGGAACCTATCCCAACTTTACAATAAGCAGTACTGATAACAACACCATCTATACGGCAGGTTTTGGCATTGATATTCAGAGCGCGCAGATAATAAACACTTCCCCGGATCAGGAGGTAATATTGACAGGAAACGGCGCTACCAGTGTAACGGGAACATACCCCAACTTCACTATCAGCAGTACAGATAATACAGCAACATACACTGCGGGAACAGGCATCGACATTCTGGGGACGGACATAATCAATACTTCTCCTGACCAGCCGGTAACACTTACCGGAAGCGGGGCTACCACAGTTTCGGGAACTTATCCGAATTATACGATATCAAGCACAGATAATAATACTACATATACAGCAGGTTCAGGAATTAATATTGCGGGTACGCAGATAGTTAATACTTCTCCCGACCAGACAATTTCATTTACCAATGGTGCAGGGATTTCTGTGACCGGTACTTACCCTGATTTTACTGTAACGAACTCACAGCCCGACCAGACTGTTTCTCTCACAGGCAGCGGTGCAACAACGGTAACCGGTTCCTATCCGAACTATACGATCAGCAGCACGGACAATAACACTACATATACTGCCGGAACAGGTCTTACGCTTACCGGAACACAGTTTTCACACAATGCACACTCCGGGGATGTAAGCGGCACAACTGCATTGACGGTTACCGGCATTCAGGGAAGGATTGTTTCTACAAATATACCTGCAAACGGACAGGTCCTTAAATGGAATTCAACAAGTTCAAAGTGGGAGCCGAATGATGATGCACTTGGTGCAGCCGGTACTAATGATGGTGTAGTTACGAGTGTCGCAGTAACCGGTACAAGTACAAAAACGATAACTCTTACACGATCCGAGTCTTTGGGCGACCTTACTGCAACTTTTAATGATGACGGAACAGTTTATACAGCCGGAACCGGAATGAATATCGTTGGAACCACATTAAATACTGTATGGACTTTAAACGGAACAAATATATACAACAACAATGCAGATAATGTTGGAATCGGGACTGCAACTCCTTCGGAAAAACTTCAGGTAAATGGTTCAATCCTGATTCCTGATGACATTTCCAGTGTAGGGTCATTAAAAATCGGAACTTTTGGTTCTTACCTGGGGCGTCAGTCATCAGATGGATCAACGGTACTGAACACCGGTCAGGCTGATATTATATTAAAAAATTCAGGAACGGAAAAACTAAGGATATTAAATAATGGAAATGTTGGAATTGGTACCAATACTCCCGGAAACAAATTAGCAATTAATGTCAACTCCACATTATCTGATGGTATCTGGCTGCATAATTCAGGTAGTTCATCTTCAGGATATCTTACAAATATTGGTGGCGGAAACTGGAACCCGATAACTCAAACAAATGACCAGGCAATTATCTTCAGGGGATCTTCTGTTAATAATCCGGGTTGTGGTTTTGTTATTGCACCCTGGAGAAGTACAACCAGCGGATTTAGGATGGATGAATTGGGGAATGTAGGGATTGGTACATCTACTCCTTCGAACTATGAAAAATTTACCGTATTCGGAGGAAATGCTGCAGTGATAAATACTACTACAGGTGGATACCAGTTAGTCGGCGAGGGTGTAGGTGCCGCTCAATATGGTATCATGGACTGGGATGCAACAAATAATTTGCTGACATTCGGGAATGGCCTATACCAGCACGTTGCAATTAATACTTCAGGGAGTGTCGGTGTAGGAACAATTACCCCGAACGCAAGATTAGAAGTAGCAGGAACAATAGTGTCGAATGGGGCAAACGCCAACCTGGATGGCGCTAATATTTCTTTTCTTAATAATACCGGGAAATTATTAATTGGTGGAAACAGGTCAGGTGGTCATGGTGAAACAGATTTTATTTCAAACAGAGGTGGTGGTAATGTCGGGGGATTCAGATTTGTTGATTATTCTAATTCAAGTGTAGAAAATGTTATCATGACTTTATGGGGTGATGGAAGTGTTGGAGTGGGCACCACTGTTCCGGGACAAAGACTTGATGTGGTTGGTGGAAACATCAGAACTAACGGAGAACTTATTTCTACAAATTCAAACCAGGCACGTTTTATATACGGAAACTATGGCCTTATACATCGCAACGATGGATCGAATTATTATATACTACTTACTGCATCCGGTGATCAATATGGTTCATGGAACACACTCAGACCATTTTCAATAAATGTTTCCAGTGGCAATGTTTCCATAGGCAGTGGTGCTTTAAATGTTATACATGGCGGAAATGTAGGTATAACCACTTCGTCGCCAAACGCAACCCTTTCTTTTGGTACAGGAATAAATACCAATAAAATATATCTATACGATGGGACTGGGGCAGCCAAATACGGACTTGGAATCGCATCCGGAACGTTGCAGATATATTGTGGAGCTGATCTGTCCACTAATAAAATAGCTTTTGGAAAATATGATGGTACTACATTTACTGAATTTGCAAGATTCCAGAGCAACGGTTATTTCGGCTTTGGCTCTTCAACACCTAATGCCATACTTGCTATTGGTCCAACATTATCCGGCTCTGTACTGAGCACTACTTTTGTAACAAATGCCGGTGCCCTTGGCACCACTTCCGGAAATATGCTGAATCTGGCAAATATCGGCTTTACATCAAGTAACAATACCAGCCTTGGCATTAAAGCAAGGAGAACTGTAAATGGCACTGACTGGACTACTTCTGCAATCGGATTCACATACGATGTTGATAATACTTCTCCTGTCGGTAATGCCCAGATATGGATGACATCTTCAGGGCGTGTTGGAATTGGAACTACCCAGCCAACAGCAAATCTGGCAATACAAACTGCAATACCTTCACCTAACACACAACCACTTTTCGAGGTTAAAAACAGTGCAGGACAGACCATTTTTGTTATATACGAGGACAGTGTAAGAATATACATTGATGACGATCCTGCAAAAACAAACAAAGGCGCATTCGCAGTGAGTGGACGTAATACAGCCAAGTCATTTACAAATAACTTTTTCTGGGTTTCACCTGATAGTTCCAGAGTATATACCGGAGACCCCACTAAAGGTTTTGGGGTTAAAAACATAAATGGTACAGCAAAGGAATCATATATGCAGCTAACTCCTGAAAATTACTTTATAGGTCACCAGAGTGGTATGAAAACAATACCCGGATCAGGACAGTATAACACTTTTGTAGGATATTTATCAGGACAGCAAAATACTACCGGTGATAATAATAACTTCTTTGGTTATATGTCAGGTAACCGAAATACTACCGGCACCGACAATCTTTTTATTGGTAACCGGGCAGGAGAATACAATGAAACAGGTGAGTGGAATATGTATATTGGCAATCAGGCTGGTTATGGATCAAGTGGAGGATCAAACAACACTTTTCTCGGTCATCATGTTGGTGGAATGAGTTACGGAAATAATAATGTAATGATAGGTTATGAATCAGCTGTCATCAATATGGCGGGTACCGAAAATGTATTTGTCGGATACAGGTCTGGTGCCGCCAGATCCGGAAATACTCAATGTGTTTATGTCGGATCAAAAGCTGGATCCAATTCGGCTCCTAATGTAACAGGAAATATTTTTCTCGGCTATTGGGCTGGATCAAACGAATCTGGCTCAAATAAACTCTATATCGAAAATTCATCTGCCGATGAAACTTCTGCTCTTATATACGGAGAGTTTGATAATAATATCCTGCGGTTTAATGGAAAAGTTGGTGTAAATACTGCTCCTTCTTATCAATTTCATGTGGTTGATAATACTGCAAGCAGTGACAATCCTGCAATATATGGAGAACATGCCGTTACTGATAATTATGGTGTCGGTGTAAAGGGTGTTGCAAAATGGAAAGGTGTTTATGGAGAAGCTAATTCTGCAAGTGGGGTAGTTTGTGGTGTTCATGGCAATGCCATTGGTGCAGGTACAGGAAGCAGATATGGAGTATATGGTATAGCTTCCGGCGGAGCATCTGCATACGCAGGGTATTTCGCAGGTAATGTCAGTGTCACAGGGACATTATCAAAAGGCGGCGGTTCTTTCAAAATTGACCATCCGCTTGACCCCGAGAACAAATACCTCTATCACTCATTTGTCGAAAGTCCCGATATGAAAAACATTTATGATGGGGTTGTTGTTGCCGGGAGTGACGGAAGAGCCACTGTTACATTACCGGACTGGTTCGATGTATTGAACATGGATTTCAGGTATCAGCTTACTCCAATCGGAGGATATGCTCCTTTGTATATTGAACAGAAAATTCAGAATAACCAGTTTGTTATTGCCGGCGCTACACCGGGAATGGAGGTCTCATGGATGGTCACAGGGATAAGAAAAGATCCCTTTGCCAATGCACACAGGATACCTGTAGAAGAAAATAAACCGCCTGAAGAAGTAGGGACATATTTATACCCTGATTTGTATAGTCAACCTGTTACAAAGGGACTTGATTATAAAAACAGTACGATAACTAAATAAATTATTAGCCCCGGCCTTCAAGGCCGGGGCTAATAATTTATCTCAACACAAACCTTGCTGTTCTTCTGCTCTTTTGCTGTAGAATAATTTCTCTTCCGCCGGTGATTTTTTGCATTGCTTCATCAGTGTAATGGCGGATCGTGTAGAGTTCGAGCTTTTGGTTGTACTTTATTAAAAACTTGTTTTTAAGTTCACCAATGAAGTAAAATATCCTGCTTTCGTCGTTATCGCAGACAACGGAAAAACTGATAGCGGAATTCTGCATAAGGTTGACCTTAATGCGGTATTTGGCCAGCCTTGCAAAGATCTCGCTTATATTTTCTTCGGCAATAAATGAAAAATCCCTTGGCTGGATTGAAATAAGTACCTGGTTCTCTTTTCGGATGTATATCGGTGGTAACTTAAGTTCTCCGGCAATTTCGTGGATCTTTGTTCCGGCATCTTCAGGCGTATTAAAAGGCCTTACCAAAAGATTAATGTTCTTGTTCTGCAGTGGCTTTATTGTCTTCGGGTGAATTACCTGTGCACCGTAATAAGCAAGTTCTATCGCCTCCATGTATGATATTTCATCGATCTTTACTGCAGACGGGTACCATCTGGGGTCAGCATTAAGGATGCCGGGAACATCTTTCCAAATAGTAACTGAATCAGCATCGAGAACGTAAGCAAGAATTGCGGCAGTATAGTCCGAGCCTTCCCTGCCAAGTGTGGTTGTAATATTGGACAATGTACTTCCGATGAAACCCTGGGTCACGTATAATTTGTCCTTTTCGGTAAAACTATTCTTTGCAAGTGCGGCAGTGACATCCCATTCAACACGGGCTTCCCTGAAAGTGGCATCGGTCTTTATTATTTCGCGTATATCAGTGAAAAATGCAGGCAGCCCTGATTCTTTAAGGTATTCGCTAACGATCAGTGTCGATAGCATTTCCCCGAAACTTACAAGTTTGTCGTACTCAAAATCACGATCCATCGATGGTTTGCGCGAAATGTGATTTTCTATTTCAGTTATAATTGAGTTGAATCTGGCAAATACAGGTGCATCCGGTTTAAACAGACCTTTTATAACGTCGAGGTGATACTGCTTCAGTTGTTTTACTTTATCTTCTGTACCGGGCATGGATTTATGAAAGAGGTTGAATATTCCTTCCAGAGCATTCGTGGTCTTCCCCATTGCCGAAACAACAACAATCATCGGAAAGGCTTTTTCCTTCTTCACGATCTCTGCAAGGTTCTTTACTCCTTCTGCATCTTTAACAGATGCGCCGC
>CAZEWB010000036.1:0-13130 GCA_964515655.1 uncultured Bacteroidales bacterium | reverse complement strand
TCCCTTCCAGCCTATTTTTTTCAGATAAGGGTATTTCAGATAACTGTACGGTTCGACTCTTTCAGCGACCCATTCGAGGTAATCTTTCGGAGCATATTTGCAATGTTCATTGCCTTCCTGATCGACCACCCTTACTTTGCCATCATAAAAATTCACTTTATTGTTACTGTCGACGAGACCCATGGAGTATAGGTTCAATTTATATGGTCCGTTCAGAATAATATCGACATATGTGGGATTTGCCAGAACAACGTCTTCGAAAATTTTTAACGAGAATTTTGCGAATTCAACAAATCCTTTGGCTTTTACTTCTATATCTTTACGTTGTTCTTCATTAAGGCCTTTTCTGACTCCACCCGGAATGTTAAGCATCACGTGAGTCTGATGGCCGCCCAACAGTGCCTGTATTTCCTGTGCAAGACGCCTTTGTTTAAGCACTTCTGTCCCTATTTCCACGCCGACTTTTGCAATAACGCCGAGCACGTTTCTTTCTGCTGCGGGAGCAGTCGGACCGACCACAAAGTCAGGAGCAGCGAGTGCATAAAAATGGGCAATATGGCTGTGAACATAATGGGCCATGTAAAAAAGTTCTCTTATTTTTTTTGCTGCAGAAGTCGGTTCCACGCCAAACACTGCGTCAGCGGCCTTTCCCGAAGCCATGTGGTGACAGCCGGGACAAACGCCGCAGATCTTTGTAACGATCTGGGGAACTTCTTCGACTGGGCGGCCTTCGATGAATTTTTCGAATCCTCTTAATTCCGGGACCTGAAAATAAACATTTTCAACATCTCCGTCGTCGTTACAGAAAATCTCAATTTTTCCGTGCCCTTCGAGGCGTGTAATAGGGTCTATTGTATATCTTTTCATTACATTTTCCTCCTTAACATTGAAGCAGGAAGACTAAAGCGGTAAAATGTTCCGGCAGGATCTACCACGTCTTCTATTACTTTAATTATTTCATTTGGATCTTTTGCATCAACAATACTGGCAACGGCCGACATCATTTTTGTACCCTGATCGGGAGCTCCTTCAAGGGGACCATAACAGCCCCTGCACGGTGCATTTCCGACAATACATCTGAATCCGCATCCGGATCTGGTAGCCGGACCCATACAAATTACTCCCTGTTCCATAAAGCAGGTTTCGCCATCATCCTGGATCTCCCATGGCCTGTAGAATTTATGGATCACTTTATTGTCGGTTTTTTTCCGTGTGCACTCATCGCATTGTGATTTATTCCCCGCGCCGACAACAGAGCCCTTGGGAGGAAGTTGTGCGCCTGTAACAATGGCGAGAAAGACCTCAACTAATCTTTCTGTTTGAGGCGGACAGCCGGGCAGATAATAATCAACATCCACTACCTTGTCAAGAGGGCGGACATCATTGTAGAATACCGGTAACTCAAGTTTGCCTTCGGGCATTATGTTTTCTGTCAACGGCCTTATCTTTTCTTTATTGATGGTTGATTCGCACTCATCATAAACCCTTCTGAGAATGTCTTCTTTATTAGAAAAGTTGGCCAGACCCGGAATTCCCCCAAGGTGAGAACAACTGCCATAGGCAACCAGTATCTTTGTCTTTTTCCGCAGCAGTTTGGCAATATGCTCGTTTTCGCTGTTACGAACCGCGCCGTTGAAAAGCGTTACATCAATATGTTTGTCGGGCATTGCTTCAACATCAGCATATTTGAAGTCAAGAGCAATTGGCCAGAACACGAATTCAGCATGTTCTAACACTGTAAACAGGGCTTCATGAACATCTAATACTGATACACAACAACCGCCACATGCGGCGCCCCAGTATACAGCAAGTTTGAGTTTAGGTTTTTTTTCTTCCATAGTTATGTTTTTATTGTCCTCCGTAACCGCTCCCTGTTATATAATTCTCGAGATCTTTAATCTGACTCTTCTGCATTGTGAAAACAGCATTTACAATATCTCCGATTGAAACAATGCCGAGTGTATTATCATTTTCGACAACAGGAAGATGGCGGATATGTTTCTCTGTCATCATTTCCATACAGTCATAAACAGATTTTTCAGGACTGATCGTAAAAACTGTTGTTGACATAAACATCTCAACCGGCAGTTCTTTTATTGATTGTTCTATTTGCAAGCTTTTTCGCGCATAATCACGCTCCGAGAATATCCCGACGATCTTTCCCCCCTCAACAATTATCAGGGCGCCTACATTTTTTTCGGCCATTTTCTTAAGTGCGTCGTACACGAAGGTTTTGGGAGTCACCGAAAAATAATCGCTGCCTTTGTGTTTCAGAACCTGATCTACTGTAATCATTATTTTTTGATTTACTTTTTGATTTAGTTGCAGAACTTTTACTTTAAAGTCTCTATTGTTTCTTTTATTTTGGAAGGTCCCAGCTCGGTAATTGTCTCCGTAAAGCTGTTTACCAACTCTGCGAATTGCTTTCCTTCACTGGCGCTTATCCATTCCAGTTTCAGTCTTGCTGATTCTATGCCCATTTGCTGAATGTATTTTTGCAGCAAATGATATCTTCGCAGGCATTTGTAATTCCCTTCCTGGTAATGGCAGTCGCCCGGATGGCAGCCGCATATCAACACGCCGTCGGCGCCACGGATAAATGACTGCAGAACAAATGAAGGGTCTACCCGACCCGAACACATTATTCGCACAACTCTTACGTTTGTTTTATATTTCATACGTGAAGTGCCGGCCAGGTCTGCTCCGGTGTACGAACACCATTTGCACAAAAAAGCAATTATCCGGGGTTTGAATTCCATTTTATTCATTTTTTCTGTTTATTCTTTTCGATTTATTGAATGTTGCCTCTTTCATTATTCTGTCGTTAAACCTTTCGTCTTTAAAAAACCTAATCCCATCAGCACTTCAGTCATTTTTTTCATAGACACAGAGAAAACACAGAAATTTTCGGAGTAAAATTGAAGATTATAAACCGAAGTGTTTGTATTTCAAATGCTGAAAATCTCGTAGTGATAATAACGACATGGTGTCATATTTTGCACTACACTATATATAATAATGTATAGGCGGGATTCATAAACTCGGATTAATAGACCAAGACCGAGGCCCAAATTCAAAGACCCAAGCCCCAAATTCCAAGGTAGCTGTCCCTTGGGGCTTGGATCTTGGGTCTTGGATCTTGGGTCTTTTTATCGTACCAGGCCATTATCAATCACGTAATGCATGATAGCTGCATTATTTTTAAAATTCATTTTTTGAAGAATGCGTGTTCTGTAGGTACTGATCGTTCTGTTGCTTATGGACAGGGCTGTGGCAATTTCATTTACTGTTTTTGCAGATCCTATCATACACATTACTTCAAATTCCCTGGTAGACAACCGTTCATGGGGGGCAACGTCTTTCGGGTCCTGCAGTTCGGTAACAATTCTCTCGGCGAGAGACGGAGAAATATAATTACGCCCCGAATGAACCACACGAATTGCTTTTATTATTTCTTCGGGAGCCATTTCCTTTGTAAGGTAACTTGATGCGCCGGATTTTAATGCTCTTACAGCAAATCGTTCTTCGGGATACATGCTCAACATCACTATCCTGGCGGCAGGTTGAAGTTTTTTAAAATCCTTTATCAGATCCAGTCCGCTTATTCCGGGCATAGATATATCAAGAATAATTATATCAACAGTTTTTGAATTAATTATCTTAAGGGACTCAGCCGCATTTTTGGCTACACCGGCGATCTCGATATCCGATTCGAGTTGAATGATTTTGCTCAATCCCTCCCGGACAATTGAATGATCGTCTACAATAAGAACTTTAATCATATCATCGTGTTGTAATGTTGATGTCTTGTATTAAAGGAATTTCTACTTTAATGATTGTTCCCTTTCCTTCAATTCCTTCAATTTCCAGTTTTCCTCCGAATATCATTGCCCGTTCCTGCATTCCCATTATTCCTAATGAATTCTTATTTGTTATTTCCTCTTTTTTTATCCCCACACCGTTATCGTGGATAAGCAAAGATACCAGATTTTTTTGCTTTCTTAAAAATACTGTTATTTCTGTTGCTTTGGAATGGCGCATTATATTGGTAAGTATCTCCTGAAATATCCTGAAAAGGGTTGTTGCAAGTTTGGTGTCGGTTTTAATATTTTTAGGAAATACCGTAAAACGGGATTTTATTTCTGTTCTTTTTTCAAATTCGGCAATATACCATTTCATTGCTTCAACCAGGCCGAGCTCATCCAGAATTCCGGGTCTTAATTCCGTAGCGAGTTTTCTTACCAGGACAATGGTGCTGTCGATCAGACCGGACATTGACTGAATATTATCAAAGACTTCTGAATCTAACTTCAGGTCGCCGTTTTTGGTGATGTTTTTTTTGAGCAACATCAGGTCCATTTTCAACCCGGTAAGAGAAGAACCGAACCCATCGTGGATCTCACGCGCCAGCTTAAGTCTTTCCTCTTCCCTTACTGTCTCAAGATGGTCGGAAAGAGAACGAAGCTGCTCGGTATATGAGATCATTTTTGCTTCCGCTCTTTTTGTTTCTGTAATATCCCTGTTGCTGTTCATCCGGGCAATAATATTCCCGTCATTATCAAGTATCCTGGATGAAGAAACAGATACGGGGAATAGAGATTTGTCCTTTCGTTTTCCTATTAATTCACTTACCCATCCGCCGTCAAAGGTATTCTGAATTGCTTTCTGCAGCTTATTATTTGTTATTTCCGGGTATATTATGCCAATTCTCTTTCCTATGATCTCTTCTTTTGCATAACCAAACATTTTCTCAAATGAGTTGTTAATGTAAATGATCCTTTTGCTCAGGTCATAGAAACAAATTGCCTCGACAGAACTATCGGTAGCCTGATAAAACAATCTGACTTTTTCTTCATCCCGCTTGCGCCTTGTAATATCCCTGCTGACACTTAATACGAATTTCTCTCCTTTTATTTCGACGACAGAAGCATTCATTTCAATTGCAACAAGATTACCGTCTTTTTTCTTATGATGCATTTCGGAGAAATGCTGCAATGAGCCGGTGTTCTCTATTTCAATTAATTTTGATTCAAGAATGGTTTTTTCATTGTTTAAGAACAAATCGAAAAACGACATTCCCTGAAGTTCATTCTTATCGTAACCGATCATTTCCACAGCTTTAATATTGCAATCAAGGATTTTCTTTGTCTGATGTTCTATAAGATATATTGCATCATATGCATTATTAAACAGGCGGCTGTATTTCTCTTCGGCATCTTTTACAGCCCTTTCGGAATGTTTGACATAAGACAGATACGGGCCAATAATTATTATTCCGATCAGTATAAGAAGAGACAGGGTAAGTCCTATTATTTCATCCAGAAGGTCAGGCTGGAATGACTGGTTTCCCGAAAGCAGGTAATAGAATGGGATGACACGCCTTATAAGCATAAGGAATAATGCGATCGTTATCAAACACCAGGCGATACGCTTGCCTGTATGAAATATCAGCCGGAATGCAACGATTGTTGCAGAAAGCTGGAGCAGGACAGAACATGCTATAACAATTGTTATACTCATATTTGCACCCGAATTAATTTCTTTTTCCGGTAAGCATAAAGTAAATGTAGTCTGATTTTCTCAAATTCCCAAAAATACTGTGATGATTGCATCTCCTGATCAGCCGGCAATTATCTCTTCGGTAATTTCTTTTACTTCCCTGAAGATCTCTTCGTATTTCGCCTGTATCTGCGGCGAGAAATTATCGTCAAAGACCCTGTCCTCAACAATTTCAACAGCTATGATGTGAATAAATTCGGGCATTTCCAGTCCAAGTTTTTTTCCAAGATCTACGGCAGTGACAAAAGACACATCATGAACACTAGACAGGTGTATTGTGCTGTTGAAGTTTTCGGGCGTTAACTTATATACCGTGCCGGGTATTCCGCCCATCGTTCTTATCGCATCAATAAAGATCACCGTCTGATAATCCTGAATAAACTCAAGGACTTCTAATCCGCCTAAAAAAGCCGTTTCGAAATCAATATCAGATCTGGACAGATTACCCTTTAATCTTTTTACAAGTTTTGGCCCTATGCCATCATCGGTCACTATTTCGTTACCGATCCCGTGTATAAGGATTTTGTTCTTTTTCATGTGTGTGTTTTATAAAAAAATACTTACCACGGAGGCACGGAGAGCATGGAGCTTCACAGAGAAAACATCCGTTATTTTTACCACAGAGGCACGGAAAGCGCCGAGTTGCACAGAGAAGACATCCGTTATTTTTACCACAGAGTCACGGAGAGCACGGAGTTGCACAGAGGTTTTCTCCGCGTTTCTCTGTGTAATCTGTGTCTCTGTGGTTTTTTTCACAGAGATTATTCTTTTGGCAACATCGCAAACTCTTCTGTAACAAGTGAAACTAATTGTTCTGTAATGTTTTCACAATTAAAATTTATCAACAATCCTTTGGGCTTTCCTGCAAGTTTCAAATGAGATAGTAGTTGCGCCTTGTACAACGGAATCATCAGTTCTACGGCTTTCTCTTCAACAATGATTAAATCATTTACGAGCAAATCAAGTTTTAAACTTCCGCCCAGATCTTTACCTTTATAGTGTATTGGAATATAAATTTGTGATTTTACAAACAACCCGGCACTCCTCATTTCATCAATAAAACACAACTCATAAACCGATTCGAGTAATCCAGGTCCAAGATGTTTGTGCACTTCAATAGCACAGCCAATTATCTTGTATGAAATTTCATTTATGTATTTTTGAGTAATCATATCCTTGATTTTTTATTTACCACGGAGGCACGGAGAGCATGGAATTACACGGAGATATTCTCTGTGGTTCTCCGTGTAATCTGTGTCTCTGTGGTTTTTCTTATTTTCTTGTTACCTGTCGTGTAATATTACCTTTCGAATCCCTGAAGATAACATCCAGAGGCATGTTGCCGGGCAGGCTGTGTGTGGCACATGAGAAACAGGGGTCGTATGCCCTGAAGGCCATTTCTACCATATTCAGTATGCCCTGGTCGACAGTAACTCCTTTTTTAATAAGTCCCTGTGCGGCTTTTTTCAATGACATTGAAATGGCGGCATTATTGTTAGTTGTTCCTACAATAATATTTGCCTTGGTTATCATTCCTTTTTCATCTGTCCAGTAATGGTGAGTCAGTGTGCCTCTCTGAGCTTCAACAATACCAACGCCTTCTTTGGGTACGTTAGGAAGTTTGGCCTGAATATCGGGGCTGGTGATTTCCTTATCACTTGCCAGTTCAAGCGCTCTTTCGGCAGCATAAAGAAGTTCAACCAGGCGGGCCCAATGCATTGCCAGCGTTGCGTGAACAGGTTTTCCGCCAAGGGTTTTATACATAATTTCATATTGCTCCTGAGCTAAAGGAGTAGCCATGCCATCGGCAGCATTCAATCTTGATAATGGTGTTGCATGGTATACGCCTGAATCTTTTCCTTCAACAAAACCTTTCCAGCCCACCTGTTTCAGGTATGGGTATTTCAGGTAGCTGTATGTTTCAACTCTTTCTTCGACCCAGTTGCGATAATCTTCGGGTGCATATTTACAATGTTCTTTTCCCTCCTGGTCAACCACTCTTATCTTGCCGTCATAAAAATTCACTTTATTATTCTCATCAACCATACCCATCGAATAAAGTTTCAGATTGTACGGTCCGTTAAGAATAATATCAACATAGGTTGGGTTTGCCAATACCACATCGTTGAATATTTTTAAAGAAAACTTTGCAAATTCTATAAATCCCTTAGCTTTTTCAACGATATCTTTTCTTTGTTCTTCGGTCAGTCCTTTTCTGACACCTCCCGGGGTGTTCATTACAACGTGTGTCTGGTGACCTCCGAGCAATGCCTGTATCTCCTGGGCAATACGACGTTGTTTTAAAACTTCAGTTCCGATTTCAACGCCTACTTTTGCGATAACGCCCAGCACGTTTCTTTCTGCTGCCGGAGCTGTCGGTCCTACAACGAAATCCGGCGCTGCCAATGCATAAAAATGTGCTATATGACTGTGAACAAAGTGAGCAGAATAAAACAGTTCCCTTAGTTTTGCAGCAGTGGGTGTAGGTCTGACGCCAAAAACAGCATCAGTTGCCTTACCTGCAGCCATGTGGTGGCAACCGGGGCAAACGCCGCAGATCTTTGTAACGATCTGTGAAGCCTCTTCAACTGCGCGGCCTTCTAAGAACTTTTCAAAACCTCTTAATTCCGGAACCTGAAAATATACATTTTCAACATCGCCGTCGTCTGTGCAAAATATTTCTACTTTTCCGTGGCCTTCGAGCCTTGTTATCGGATCTATCGTGTAACGTTTCATATTAACTTCCTCCTCAATATTGAACTTGGCAAACTAAATCTGTAAAAAGTCCCTGCCGGGTCATCAATTGATTCAACAATTTTTTCAATTTCTTTCGGGTCGTTTGCATCGATCATAGTTGCAATGGCCGACATCATTTTTGCTCCGGGGTCGGTAACGTCCGATGGCGGGCCATAGCATCCTCTGCAGGGAGCATTCCCCACAATACATCTTACGCCGCAGCCACCCCTTGTTGACGGGCCCATACAAATGACGCCCTGTTCCAGAAAGCAGGTTTCGCCGTCATCTTTGATCTGCCAGGGTCTTTTGAATTCTTTGACCAGCTTGTTGTCTGTTTTTTTCCTTTTGCATTCATCGCACTGGCTTTTTTCCGAAGCTCCGACGACTGAACCGGCTGGTGGAAGTTGCGCTCCTGTAACAATTGCCAGGAATACTTCAACCAGTCTTTCGGTTTGCGGAGGACAGCCGGGCAGATAATAATCAACATTTACAACCTGATTCAATGTTTTAACATCATTATAAAAAACTGGTATTTCCAATGTTCCTTCCTTTACTTCGGTATGGGGTTGTGGAAATACTTTATCAGGATTCTTTGTTGATTCGCTTTCAATATATGCCCTGTTGAATATACCTTCCTTGTTCGAAAAATTGCCAAGACCGGGAATCCCGCCCATATGGGCGCAAGACCCGTAAGCTACCAGCACTTTTGTTTTTTTGCGCAAAAGTTTTGCCATGTGCTCGTTTTCGCTGTTCCTTACGGCTCCGTTGAACAATGTAACATCAATAAAACCATCAGGCATTGCTTCAACATCTTTATACTTAATATCCAGGGCTATCGGCCAGAACACAAGGTTTGCGTGTTCAATAACCGTGAACAATGCTTCGTGCACGTCGAGAACGGAAACGCAACAACCTCCGCAAGCAGCTCCCCAATATACTGCAAGGTTTATTTTTGGTTTTTCTTCTTTACTCATTTTTCAATAATTATTGTTAAGAAAATGTTTCAATTGACTTCTTTGAAGGGCTTGGATCAAGACCTTTTATTGTTTCGGTAAATTCATTTACAAGATGTGCAAACTCCATCCCTTCGCTTGCGCTGATCCATTCAAGTCTCAGTCTTTTCGAATCAATGCCCATCTGTTTAATGTACTTCTGAAGCAAATGATATCTCCTCAGGCATTTGTAATTGCCTTCGTGATAATGACAATCGCCCGGATGGCAACCACAGATAAGAACTCCGTCGGCGCCTTCTTTTAAAGCTCTTAATACAAAAGTCGGATCAACACGTCCTGAGCACATAATTCTGATTACGCGGACATTCGGAGCATATTTCATTCTTGATGTTCCGGCAAGATCTGCACCGGTGTATGAGCACCAGTTACATAAAAAAGCTACAATTTTCGGATTTTTATTCATAATATTAAACCTCCTGTAATGACATTAGTCCCTGAATTTGTGAAAGAATTTGCCTGTCGGTAAAGTGCTTGCTCTTGATCGCACCGGTAGGACAAGTAGAGCCGCAGGTACCACAACCTTTACAAAGTATCTCGTTGACAACCGAGACTTTCTTTTCTGCGTTAAAGCTTATAGCGGTATATGGACAAACTTTAATACAGGTCTGACAACCGCAACAGATATCTTCGTTGACCTGTGCGGTAGTTACTTCAATATTTACCGATCCTGCCTGAACGGTTGCCAGTATTCTTGCAACAGCTGCTTTTGCCTGAGAAACAGAATCGGGAATATCCTTAGGTGCCTGGCAGGCGCCGACAACATAAACTCCGTCTGTTGTAGTAGCAACCGGATCTAATTTCGGATGCCTTTCGATGTAGAAACTGTTACCGCACATACTAACGCCAACTGCATGAGCTATCTCTTTTGCATTTTCCTGAGCCTCCATTGCAACCATAAGGATCACCATATCGGCAGGAACTTCAATGGCTTCTCCGGAGATCTTTTCTTTGAAATCGATCAGGAGATTACACCCGTCTTTAGAAGATGCCTGTTTTATTTGCGGTAAATTATTTTTCTGGTCGAACGACAGGAACATCACATTCTTTCGTGATGTTGACGTATATAATTCTTCACAGCCTTTCCCGAAAGCTCTCATATCTGAATATATATCATAAATATTTGACTCTGGCAGGGCAGATCTGATCTGGTTTGCATATTTCAGGGCCGTCATACAGCATGTGCGGGAACAGTATACATGTTGTTCTTCGTTCCTGCTTCCGACACAATGGATGATCACGATATTCTTCGGTTCTTTCCCTTCGGCGGTTAATATATTGCCACCCTTCAGCATCTTTTCAAAGTCCATTGAAGTTACGACATTGCTCAGCTTACCATAACCATAGTTTGGCATTTTGCCGGCATCAAAGAGTTTTAAGCCGGTAGCAACAATCACGCTGCCAAAATTGAGTTTTGTCTCTTTTCCGCCCGGCTTAATCGTGGTTTCGAAATTACCAACGTAACCAAAGACTTCTTTGACTTCAGTATTCAGGTAAACGCTGATCTTCGGATGAGTCATAACCGACTTTATCTTATGGTCGATCATTTGTTTTGCGCTGTTAAGATACGGGAAGGTCAGATCGATATTGGCAACATGACCACCCAAAGCACCTGATTTTTCGACCAGATACACCTGTTTGTCGGCATTGGCAATTTCCAGTGCAGCAGAAATACCTGAAATTCCACCGCCAATGATAAGAGTACATGGGTTGACTTCAACTGTCCTTCTTTCGAGGGATTCGTGCCACTCCACCCTGGCGATGGCAGCTGCAATAAGGTCTTTAGCTTTTTTTGTAGCCTCGCCTCTGTCGGTATGAACCCAGGAGTCGTGTTCTCTTATGTTCGCCATTTCGAACATATAAGGATTCAGACCTGCGTTCTCAAGGGCTTTCCTGAAGGTTATCTCGTGCATTCTTGGCGAACAGGCTGCAACAACAACCCTGTTCAGTTTATGTTCCTTAATGTCCTGAACGATAAGATCCTGTCCGGGATCAGAACACATATATTTATAATCCTTCGAAACGACAACGTTGGGTATACTCCCGATCTCTTTGGAAACTTTTTCAACATCCACCAGGTTGGCAATGTTGGTTCCGCACCAACAAACATAGACCCCTATTCTTATTTCTTCCATAGCATTATGTTTTTTAATCTGCGTTATTATTTGTTCTTTTTACTTTGTTTTATCAAAACAGAGTTTTTAACCCTGGAAAAATAAACAGCAAAGGGCCTGTATGCCAGATGCGACCATTTCGAGAAAGGAACCTCAATGGTAAGCATCGGTACCAACACCATTAAATGTATAAGGTATGTGATGTAGGTAAGCTGAGGCATACCGGAAATTCTGAATACGTGAAGTAATATACCGGTAAGAGTAGTGAAAAACAAAAGAACGAGAAATGTCCAGTCGGTATAATGTGAATATTTACCGTTCTCTTTTGCCTTCTTCATTCTGTTAATGTAAAAATAGACGATACCGACAAACAACCCGATCGTAGCAATATATCCCAGTAATCTTTGCGGATGCCATACGGGGTGAACTTTGTCGGTCTGGAAAAACTCGAGGAAGAATACTATCATGGTGAACAGCATAATATAGCTCAACATTAAAAACAGATGGATATACCAATAACTCTTTGATTTATCATCACACTTTGCAAATCTTTTCTGTGTAAGTAAATGGATCGGCAACGTAAATACTTCTTTTATATAATCAAAGAAGCCGACTTTAAGAGATTTATCTTTAAGAATGATCTTATACCACATGTTGAATAAATTGGTGATGAGCAGGAATGCCAGTACTGCAGCCATGATCCAGTCGCCGAGGTGGATTCTTTTCCAGGGGGCAATATTATTTATTAAAACGCCTCCACTGACTTTATCTACCCAATGATCCGCACTACCGCCTGAAGGATAAAAGGTATATAAAATATATAAAACCATAACAACGATAGCTATTACTATAATAGCTCCTATCTCAAAAGCTTTTGATGTTGAAACAAGTCTGGAAATACCAGTCCAGTCATAAACTGTAATGAGGTATCTCCTCAGTGACATCATCAACTCGCCTGGATTTGCGTCTCTTGGGCAGGTTTTGGAACAGTCGCCGCAATAATAGCACATCCAGGGGTCGATATTGGTATCAAGACTGTTTTTAATTCCCATTTGCGCCTGTCTGATGGCCCTTCTTGGAAAAAGAGAACCATTTTCGGTCAAAGGACAGGTAGCGGTACAATTACCACAATGAAAACAGTCGTTCCAGTCTTTAACGCCAAACTTTAATAATTCTTTTTTAAGATCGGGATTTACACGTTGACTCATGATTTTTCCTCCGATATTTTAGATAGTTCTAAAGCTTTATCTTCAATTTGTTTAAGTGAAATGTTCTTAATGCTGTTTTTGATCTTCTTTTTTGCTATGCTTTGCAAAACTCTCGAAGCGGCAGCAGAAGCCTGTGCAACACAATCGGGTATGTCTTTCGGACCCTGGCAGACGCCGGCAATGGCGATTCCGCCTGTAAAAGTATTTACCGGGTCGCTTACATAATTAAATTCATTGAACCAGCCATCTGCATCAACAGTGATCCCTATCATCCGGGCGATCTTTGCAGAATCTTCTTTTGGTTCCAGTCCAACTGCCAAAACTACCATGTCTGCTTTCTGTTCAATTAATTTATTGCCTTCAATATCTTCACTTCTGACGATAAGATCTTCGCCGACCTTTTCGACCTTGGCCGTACGTCCGCGAATAATATTAACTCCTTCGTGTTATATGCGTTCATTTGGTAAAGGATATGAGGAGTTTTATAACCGCATAGAACACGA
>CAZEWB010000035.1:6383-13221 GCA_964515655.1 uncultured Bacteroidales bacterium | reverse complement strand
ATATATTGCATGTGAATAACTTTTTTATTCAACACCTCAAATTAGTATTTAGCCAAAAACACCCTCCAGTCATTGTGCGCAGGCATTGCAATTTGTAAAAAGGCAGTGTCGAAGCATGCACGAGAGCATGTGAGAATAATATAAGTTATTTATATGATTATGTAACAGTTGTATGTGATGTGATATGTACATTTGATTAATAATTCTAAATAACAATTTTAAAAAGTAAAATCATGAAAACAACATTTATTACAATCGGTCTAATCTTATTCTTGTTCTCAGGCGCTACACTTCGGGCACAGGATTCAGACAGCGACTCAAGAGAAAAATTCTCATTCGGCGCTAAAGCCGGATTGAATCATTCCAATGTCTGGGATGAACAGGGACAGTCTTTCATAGCAGAATCAAAATTCGGTTTTGCCGGAGGCTTATTCTTAGGTATACCTATTGGAAAGTCATTAGGCTTTCAACCTGAATTGCTGCTTTCGCAAAAAGGATTTAAAGCAACGGGGATAATTATTGATTTCCCATATTCTTTTTCAAAAACAGCAACCTATGTTGATGTGCCTTTGCAATTACAGTTAAAACCCGCAGAATTTCTGACTTTACTGGTCGGACCTCAGTATTCATACCTTGTACATGTTAGAAACGTATATACATTTGCTTCTGATACCATAGCTCAGGAACAGGAATTCGAGAATGATAATATCCGTAAAAACATATTCGGAGTAGTATTTGGTGCAGATGTTAATTTAGATCATTTTGTGATCTCCGGAAGATATGGCTGGGATCTGACTAATAACCACGGCGACGGAACTTCATCAACACCGCGTTATAAAAACAAATGGTTACAGGTTACAATAGGGTTTAAAATCTAATATGTAAACAATTCAATCATGAACAAAGTCTATACAATTAAAACAACTGAGATCACATTCTGAACCTCTTGTTTTAAAATCTTAGCCCAGGATAATGCAACCGGAGAAACATTCCGGAAGAATATCCTGGGTTTTGTTTTGCTAACCAAAGATGTGTGAATTATATAACTATACTCCGAATTTGTGTAATAATGATCGCTTTATATTGAAGTACTTTTATTTAATTGTGTGAATATTTATAAAATAATGTAAAAACATGAATAAGTCATTATATATCATCGCAGGTTTATTGATAATAGTTTGTGCCATTATGTATTATGGGTTCGACTTATTTCTTCGTCATTCATATAGTGTTGTTCATGTGTTTCTTGCAATTGCAATAATATTGTTATTATATAAAGTCATTAAAGTAATGAAAGCAACGTCAAAATGAATAATAAAATGAAAAAAGTACTGATCGCACTGGATTACGATCCTACCGCTCAAAAAGTAGCAGAAGTTGGTTTTGAAATATCAAAAGCAATGAATGCCGAAGTAATATTACTTCATGTTATCAAAGACCCTGTTTATTATTCCAATCAGGAATATTCTCCTATAATGGGATTTGGAGGATACCTGAATATGGATCCTTTGCGTACAGATAATTTTGAAGAACTTAGAAAAGCCTCCGGGCAATTCCTCGAAAAATCAAAGCAACATCTTGGAGGTGAAAATATCCAGACGCTTGTTAAAGAAGGCGAATTGCACGAGGTAATATTAAAAACAGCCATAGACCTTAAGGTTGATCTGATTGTACTGGGCTCTCACAGCCGGAAGTGGCTGGAGAATATTTTAATGGGAAGTGTTACTGAAAGTGTATTACAATTAACAAATGTACCTCTTCTTATTGTGCCGACAAAGAAACAAATTGTAGAAGAATCCTGATATTACTTCAGAAGAGTACATAATTAAAGGAAATAGCTTTGATAGACTATTACAAAATATTAGGGATAACTAAAACGGCTACGCCCAAAGATATTAAAAATGCTTACCGCAGATTAGCCAGGAAGCACCATCCTGACTTGAATCCTAACAATAAAGATGCAAAAAATATTTTTCAGCAGATAAACGAGGCTAATGAAGTACTGAGCGATCCGGTAAAACGCCGTAAATACGATCAGTATGGAAAAGACTGGCAACATGCCGATGAATTTGAAAAAGCAAAAAAGCAGCAAGCATCATATTCCGGCAGTGAAGGATATTCAGGATTTCAATCTGAAAGTGGTTATTCCGATTTTTTTGAATCAATGTTTGGAGGAAGAACCAACCAGAGCAAAGGCAGACAAGCAAAATACAGAGGTGACGATTATAAAACCGAGATACATCTCAACTTAATTGATGCTTATACTACACAACGTCAAACTTTATCCGTTAACGGAGAAAATATCAGAATAACAATTCCTGCCGGGATAGAAAACGGACAGACAATAAAAATTCCTGCCCATGGCGGTCCGGGAATAAACGGAGGGCCAAACGGAGATCTGTATATAACCTTTTCAATAAAAAATAACCCGCATATAAAAAGGCTGGCTGATAATTTATATATATCAGTCAACTTGAATTTATATACTGCAATTCTTGGGGGCGAGATAACCATAGAGACATTAAGCGGAAAGGTAAGATTAAAAGTAAAACCCGAAACTCAGAATGGCAGCACAGTAAAACTTAAAGGAAAAGGTTTCCCTGTGTATAAAAAGGAAGGAAACTTCGGAGATCTGTATGTGACCTATTCCATTATTATACCCACAAATCTTACAGAAAAGCAAAAAACCTTGTTTACGGAATTGTCAAAAGAATAATCTGAAAAATGAAAACGAAGTACTATTTAACTGTCGAAGAATTTTGTGATAACCACGATATAGATATTTCATTTGTCAGGTCACTGCAGCAAAGCGGATTGATAGAGCTAACAACTGTAAAGGAAACTACTTTTATAAAAGCAGATCAGCTTCATCTGGCTGAGAAATATATCCGTTTCTACTACGAGATGGACATTAATCTCGAGGGCATTGAAACTATTACACATTTGTTGCAACAGATATCAACAATGCAAAGTGAGATCATTTCACTAAGGAACAGACTCCGGCTTTATGAAACGGAATAATAAACAACAACAAATATTTAATCATTTAACAACACATAAATATAAACAAAATGAAAAACAACAAACAACTTGGGGTCTTTATGGACCATTCCGCTGCTGTTCTGATGGAAATATCCGGTATTATTATCGGGCAAAGCCATATTGAATCGGAATTTACTAAACAGGAAAAGCATAATAGTCTGCAAAAGGGCGAAAATTTTGTGCACAGTAAAGAAAAGGCATTTCAGTCTTCGTACTATAAGGAAATTGGCGATGCAATTAAAAAATGTAATGAAGTATTACTGTTTGGCCCTACAGATGCCAAATCAGAGCTGCATAACATTCTTAAAGAAGATCATCTTTTCGATAATATTAAAATAGATGTTCAGAATTCTAAAAATATGTCGGAAGAGAATATGAGGAGTTTTGTAAGAGAGCATTTCAAAGTACGTAGTTAGTGTCTGTAAGAAAACTGGTTCTTGTGGGATTTTCAATGAGTTTTTGCCCTAACCCTAAAGGGTAAACTCATTGAAATTCAGTGCTCCCTTTAGGGCGGGGCAAACACTGATTTTCAAAAATAACCAGTTCACTTATAAGCACTATTTAGAAAAAAAGCAGCAACATGATATCAATAACTCAGTTGCTGCTGTCTTGCCCGGATTGCAATTGATGCATTCTGGTCACGGTTATTGTTTGATCATATCTTAAAAATATGGAAATATTTTATTCTGAAATAGCAAATACGAACGACATTCATTTTTTGGATGCGATACTGATTTATAACGAGTCTTTCCCCTCTAATGAACGCCAGCCTTTATCAGTTATTAAAAGAAGGGTAGAAGAAGGAAGGTCAAAATTATATGCCGGGTTTCATAAAAACGAAATCGTATGTATTGCATTCATGTATCATTTCAATAGCTCGGATTTTGTTTTTTTAGATTACATGGCTGTTGCCGGAGAATTCAGAAATAATAGAATAGGTGGGGCTTTTTTTACATTCCTTATTGAGAAAGCAGTTTCTGCTAAAAAATATTTATTACTTGAAGTCGAAAATTATTTGTTTGGCGAAAATACTGACCAGAGAAAAAAAAGAATTAATTTCTATATAAGAAATGGCGCTTACATTTTAAAAGATACTCCTTATATATTACCATCGTTAGACAATACACAGCACACCGAAATGGCGCTGATGATTGCACCCAAATACAAGAATAATAAGTTAGAAAAAAATGAAATTGAAAGCATATATAAACTGCTGTACTATGAACTTTATGAAAAAAAAGAAAGTGATGAAATGTTACATTCACTTATAAAAAGAATCCCGGACCACGTGACTTTAGTAAATGAAATTATCGAATAAATGATCATGCAGACAAAAAATAATACAGATAAAATAACACCTTTCCATGTTGGCAAATGGCTACCTACAGACCAGGCGATTCTTGAAAAGTGGATGAATAATCTTATTGCTGAAGTTGAAACAGTTGAAAAACCATTGCTGCCTGTTATTGAGGAATTCAAAAACCTTATTGAGCAGGATCCGGAGATTTTTATGCAGTTCAACCTGATGTTCGAACAGGTTCCTCATAAGCCACCCTATAATAAAGATCCGATAGGCAAGCCACAGGCGAGGAGCTACCTGCACATGCTTCATTTGCTCAATAAGATAATTACCAGATCGCTGGAGTTTGATACCACTTGTTTTGTGGGCCTTCCTGTTTGCGTAATTTTTGGCTGGCCTATGGCTACTTCTGCCGGGTCTGCTGCTTTCTTAAACAACAAGGTCAATTGCCAGTTAAAAAAGATACTTAATGAATGGGCAATATTCCTTAACTCTGAGGATTCCCGTTACGTATTAAATTCGGATCCTCATAAAGGCTGGTTTGGCCTTGAGGCACAATATGCAATGCCTGGCTTTGTTGAGGAATATAAATGCAATCCTGAACTGCCATATTATGGTTTTAAATCCTGGGACGACTTTTTTACACGTGAATTCAGGAAAGGTAAACGACCTGTTGAATGTCCGGACGATGACTCGGTAATTGTCAATGCCTGTGAATCTGCGCCCTATCGTCTCGCGAAAAACGTAAAGCAGAGGGATAGATTCTGGATTAAAACTCAACCATATTCAATTGAACATATGCTGGCCGGTGATCCATTATTCGTAAAATTTGTAGGCGGAACTGTCTATCAGGCCTTTTTAAGCGCCCTGAGCTATCACCGCTGGCACAGTCCTGTAAACGGGAAAATCGTTAAGGCCTGTGTGATAGATGGCAGTTACTATTCGGAAGCTTTATCAGAAGGTTTTGATCCTACCGGCGAAAACGAATCGCAGGGATATATCACTGAACTGGCAACAAGAGCCTTAATTTTTATTGAAGCAGATAACCCCGCTATCGGCCTGATGTGCGTTGTACCGGTCGGAATGACAGAAATATCTTCCTGCCAGATCACTGTATATGCAGGGCAACATGTTAAGAAAGGCGATCAACTTGGGATGTTTCATTTTGGCGGTTCCACACATTGCCTGATCTTCGGACCTCATGTTAAACTTGATTTTGATTTGCATGGCGAGACGCCCGGTCTTAATTCAAAAAACATTCCTTTAAATGCAAGGATCGCAACCGTATCAATATAAACAGACATAAAACATATTATAAAAAATGAAAAAGATTTTTCTGATTCTCTTAATAGTATATTTATCTGATTTCGCATATACACAGAACTCTGCAGGTAGTTTAAACCCGGATTCTGTAATAGTAAGTAGTCAGGTTGAATTTTTTATATATGATGGGCCATACGGCGATAAGAAAAACATAAAAGAGCCTGCTGTAAAATTTATAATTACAGTAAATAATAAAGGAATAACTCCAATTCCCGATTTAGGTGCAACAAATCGCTCAAAGTATGTAAACTTATTTATTAACGACAGCCTTAGCAATTCTGTATTCTTATATAACGGTATTGAGGTCATTGGGGACCACCTGATAAATAAGGATGACAGCGACACATATACCTGGTGGGTTTTTGAAAAAGAAACAAATGGCAATGCTTTTACTGTACAATGGCAGTATATGGGACTATTTTCAAAAAAGTATAAGGTCTATATACCGGATAAAACTATCATAATGATGTAACAGTTGTATGAATATTGTATTGTGTCAATGAACAATGCCAAATTTTCAATTTCCAATGATCATATGTTAATACACCTCGAATTACGAAAAAGATCATACGAAATTACGAAATACGAAAACAGTAGTACCTATTCGTAATTCGTATATTCGTATAAAATTCGTAATTCGATGATATGAGAACTATTGAACAGTTGAACAAATGAACATTGAACAGAAAAACAGATGAATAATTGAACAGAAGAACAAAATGAACAATATTACCCACACACTTTTATAAAGAACCATAAAATATATACAGGTAAGCTCTGGCTCCTACAAACTTGGGTATATTAGCTATTTTAAGTGTGAATGATATAATATATATATAAAATACTGTAACACAAATAATAGCATAATTGATCATCTTTGTGTTATGAAAAACCTAAAAATCGTAAATGCAGTTTGCTTTCGCTCGGGATGTTATTCTGCCTCATTTTTTTTAATAGTACTTACTTTAGTATTTGCCGGAAGTGATTGTATGTCTCAGCCAAAGAAAACTGACAAAAAGTTAAGTACAAGTATAGACTTTAATGCACTCATTAATAGCGAAGCGGAACAATCGGTAATACAAGTGAAAAGTGAACAGATAGTGAAATTCATTAAATTAAGTTCAAAAGAAAAAGAATTAATTGCCGAAACCAAACACCAAACACACCCAACAC
>CAZEWB010000035.1:0-6373 GCA_964515655.1 uncultured Bacteroidales bacterium | reverse complement strand
CTGACCGCGTTGATAATGATATAGAAGATATTGGCGCATATGTGTATAAATCAGAAGAGTTGATAAGTAGGAATTATAGAAATGAAAGAAAAATAAAAAGGCAGGAGAATTATGAATTATCGTTCAGGTATGATGCAGAAGAATTGTTTGAAATCGCTAATAGATTATTGTTCAGGATCTATGAAACTCATTATTCCACTGCCACGGTCTTAAATAGCAGCCAGGGTACTGAGCGGCAACGTATCTCGGATTTAAATGCACAGGCACAGGATCTTTACAGAAAAGCAGTAATAAGTAAGGAAATAGCTCAATACAATTTAGATTATAATACAGGGCTTGATTATTTGAAAAAGGCAAATTATTTAATAAGAGAAGCAATAAAAAAATACGAGGAGATATTTTCAATAGTTTACAGTATCCCGGTTTTTAAGGACGAAAACATTACTTTATTTGTAAAGTCAAATATTACCCCGGAAGTAAAAGAATTGATTGCTGACAGGTTAGTTAAAACTGTTGAGACCCCTATTATCACTCTGTTTGGCTCAGAAAATACAAAAACGGATACTGACATTAAATCCCAAAAGTTGAACGAAATGGTTGTATATAAAGTTCAGGTAGGGGCATTTGCTCAAAGGGTAGATATTAACGAGTTTCACGGTCTGATCCCGTTAACCGAAGACAAGAACGACCAAAAGAAATACACTAAATACATGGTCGGGAAATATTTTTCGTACAAAGCAGCTACCGAAGCTAAGAGAATTATTGCCGGTACAACCAAATATAGCGATGCATTTGTGGTTGCATATAAAAACGGAATAAGAGTAGTTATAAATAATGAATTAATAAATCAGAAAGAAATTAGCCTTAATGTGAAGGTTGAATGATGCAGACTTTTACCATAATTAGAGTCTGTCTATAAAGTCAGTGTTTGATTCATTATGTTCGAGTTCGGGGCTTTCGCAGTCTTGAAAACCAGGAAGTTTACTAATGTTATTTTTTTCATGTCTTGTTGTCAATCTACAGTATTTTATATATGTAAAAAGCCAAATACGGGGCGATCCCGTAGGGATCAAATATTTATAAAAAATAGCAAGAGAGATACACTGTCCTATAGGGACAGAACTCAGGCTAAACAAGTCATCACGCCATTCCTCTTATAGCAGACTCAACCTGTTCTGAACTGCCTGAAAGTATATTTGTGTATATGTATTTGCCATATGAATTTGTTTTGTCCTTACAGGACAAATGTATAACTTCTATAGTTTTTATAAATATTTTGCCCCTGACGGGGCAATGAATGTAAACAACAAAGCAAAACACTTATTGTTTCTTAATCACCCTCACCGAATAAGCATTTGGCGTTATTTTACTGCCATGTGTAATAGCGTAATATTTGGTGAACTCGGCTCCGAAATAGAGTATTATGGCCGAATAATAGACCCAGCTCAATATTACAATGACTGATCCCGCTGCACCATAAGCTGTGGTTATAAAGGGGCTGCCAAGATATGCTCCGATAGCGAATTTACCTATCATAAATAACAAAGCAGTAAATGAAGCCCCTACTAGACAGTTTGACAACGCCACTTTTCCATCCGGAAGTGTTTTAAAAATGACTGTAAATAAAAGTGTTATTATGACAAAAACAATCACAATATTGAGTACATAAAGTAAGTAAACAATGTTTTCAGGAAAGAAAGTTGTTAATCTGTTGAATAGAAGGTCCATTAAAGAATTTATAATTAATCCCACTAAGAGCAAAAAACCTGCAGAGGCAACCATAGAGAAAGACATAAGCCGGTTTTTAAGGAACTTAACAAAGCCGCGTTTTGGTTTTGCTTCAATGCCCCAGATATAATTAACGGAACTTTGAATTTCGGCGAAAATACCCGATGCGCCCACAAGCAGAATAACGATACTTATAATAGTTGCAAAGTTATTGCTGTCCGATAGTTTTACATTTTTAATGATCTCCTGTATCTGCATTGCTGCATTGTTCCCTACTAATCCATTAATTTGTCCGAATATTTTGCCGCGCACCGCATCAGCGCCAAAGAAAAAGCCGCTGATGTTAATTACGATTATAAGCAGCGCCGGTAGTGAAAAAATAGTGTAGTAGGCCAGTGAGGCGCTAAGTTTTATGCCATTGTCGTCGATAAACCCCCAGAAGGATTCTTTAAGGAGGCACCACGTTTTTCTTGCAAGGATTAATAGTTTCATAACATTTTGAAATTTATTTGTTTTAGTAATCAGGTTACATCATTGAAATCCTATTATTGCGGGTTTCCCTATTACATAGTCTCTGTATCCAAAATCGGTTGTTTTAAAAGAATTTGTCTTAAAAATATCCAGCCCGTTTCCGGGAATTACAGGGTAAAAAGAAATAGATACCTGAAAAGTTTTAAGCACCAGGTTTTCGTTTTTTACCAGAACCCCTATCCCTATAAGTGAATATACTTTACTGTTAATGAACCCCGTTGATGCATCGCCAAGCATGCCCAGTGAGCATATTAAATAGGGTCCGAAACGGAATCCTATAAGATTCCATGGAGCGTATGATTGTGTTTGCAAAGTAAATACCAGGCGGTTAGTACCGGTAAGATCAGTACTGTTAAATCCGTCAATGCCATTTCCGTCATTTATACTCAGGTTCTCGTTAGGAAAACGGTCTATTCCAATTGTTATATGCGTTTTTACAAATTGCCTGAATTTCCATTTCCCTATTTCAAACAGAACGGTAAAATAATTCACTCCGGCATTAAATACACCTTGTTCGGCTTGTGATGAACGAAAATAGGTTCCATATTCGAAATTAGAACTCAGATGCCCCCACTTATAGAAATTTCCAAAAGAAACACGGGCGCCTAAATATAACCGTCCGGTACAGTTTTTTATCTGATAGCCACCTGTAAGACTGAAAACCTTTCCAATAGGCACATCTTCGGGTACTCCAAATCTGAAAACATATTTATCCTGCACATATTTTCGTGACGAAATCCCAATATCAGCCATATAAAAATCAATATTGGAATATATTTTTAATGTATCATACGTTTCAGGTGGTTTATCAATATAACGGACACGTAACAGGCGAACTGCAGATATGAAATTGGTAGTACGATTATTTTCAGAATTACCTTTAAACAACTGTATGGCGTTTCCCGCCCAATAATCCTGAGTATTAGATCTGAATTCCTGAAGTATTAAAACAGAGTCAGATAACTGAATAGAACTCCTACTGTATTGCTGAGTTATATTATAACCCGCAGCCCACTTTGCATAAGCGGAAAAAAACTGCCGGTCGATGGCAAAACACCTGTTGGAATTATTATACTCATCTGTGTTATATTGTAGTGTAGTATTTATATATGTATTGAGGATGTTAGGAATATAGTACTTTGTATTGAAAGCATAGTCTTCGGTTGAATAATGCATGGTAAAATCATTTTTAGATTCGTGACCTAAACCCAGAAAATTTTTATCAGTCAGATTAATTGTGAAAAGTGAATTTGTAATAGCCCCGTTTGGAACAATAGTCCAATTATCCAGTTCGCGGATAAATATGTCAACCGAGTCTGAGTTTTTTGATGTAGGTTTGATAAAAAATGTGACATCATGTACGTATCCCATGCTGCGTATCAATCGCTCTGATTCTTTTACAAGCAAAGAATCGAAAATCTGGTTTTGTTTTATAAGCAATAAGTTCCTGATGGTAATGTTTAAAGATTTTATATGAAGCCAATTTCCTGTTTTTGACATAAAGTTTTGCATTCTCACTATGGTGTCAGCATTTGAATACCCAAACGGATCAAGAGTAACTATTGTAATGTTTCTGATCGTTTTTCCTTCAAATGCACTGTAAGAATCCTGTTTAACGGTGTTTACCTGCTTTATAGAAACTTCCTTTTTTATTGAGTCGGTTATAACGGGCCTGAATACCAACCGATATATAAACTTAGTAAATCTGGTACGTTTAGAATATGTTTCAATACTCTCATAAAAATGAGTTGAATCTTTTTTTAAAGGAGTCTCCTGTGCAAAGGCAGTACCACCTGTATAAATTGAAGCAAAAAAAAGTATGAAAAATATTTTAATCCACATTTGTGTTTATTATTTTTTGAATATGCTGAAATCATTAGTATTTTCACTTAATGACTATCGACTCCTGCATTATCTTTCTTTTCCTGGGCTTCTTTTTCTTTCCTTTTGAAATATCCCTTTAATAAAAAGTTTTCTTTGGCTGCATTCATATTCTCTTCAAGCCCTTTGCTGCTTCTTTTTATATTTACTATGGTCTGATTAAAATTTTCTGCTATTGTTGTATCCTGAATTAATTTTCCAAGAGTACCTTTTCCGCTGTTTATTTTGATCATTATTTCAGCCAGTTCTGCCGTGATTATCTCGGCAGATTTTGCAGTGATCATCAGACTTGTCATTATGGCGTCTGTTTCGATGGGCTCAATGGATGAAAGATGCTGACCCTTTTTTGCCAGAGGAGCATCAGAACTTCCCTGAGTGATGACCAGCATCCTGTCGCCAATAAGACCTTCTGTTCCTATAGCTACTTCGCTGTCCGTTTTAATAAACTTTCCGATCTCCTTTTTGATCATCATATCAACACGAACAGTTGAGTCGTTAATGATTATGATGTCATCAACAGTGCCCACATTGACACCGGAGAAACGTATGTTACTTCCTACCTGCAAGCCGCTCACATTGTAAAAAGTAGTAGTAAGTTCAAAAACCGGATTAAATAGGTTTTTTTGTTTTCCTATGATAAATATAGCGAGTACAAATAGCGCCAATCCAAGGGCAACAAATAGTCCCAGCCTTATTTTAAATCTTTGATTGTGTGTATCCATAATTTGTTTGATTTTTGTGTTAATTTTTATTCAAAAAACGACCTGATCAGCGGGTCCAATGAATTTTCGAAGTCATCTAATTGTCCTTCCTTATAAATTTCCCCATCTTTCAGCATGATAATTCTGTTAGCTGTTTTGGAGGCACATTTAATATCATGAGTTATGATTATAGAAGAAGTTTTATACGTTTTCTGAATTTTATTGATGAGGGAACTGATTTCTAACGATGTTACAGGATCAAGGCCTGTTGTGGGTTCGTCGTATAGCATTATAAGTGGATCTACAACGATTGTTCGTGCCATGCTTATTCTTTTCCTCATTCCACCGGATAGTTGTGAGGGCATCTTATTTAAAGTATCTGCCAGGCCCACCTGTTCCAGAACCTCATTGACTTTTTCGTTTATTTGTTTTTCGTTCATGTCCCTCTTTATTCTCCTCAACGGGAACTCGAGGTTCTGCTTTACTGTCATTGAGTCGTATAATGCACCGCTTTGAAAAAGGAAGCCGATTTTCTGCCTGAGCAAATTCATCTCTTTAGTGTTAAGATCAGTCACTTCTTTTCCCAATACCTTTATAATCCCTTCATCTGCTTGTAATAAACCGATAATACATTTTATCAGTACTGATTTGCCGCTGCCTGATTTTCCAAGAACTACCAGATTCTCGCCGTTATAAAGATTCAGAGTTGTGTTTTTTAATACTTCCTGGTTGTTAAAAGATTTCTTTAGGTTATGTATTTCGATAAGAGGCTCATTCCCTTCAACTTTAACTGAAGCTTTATTGATAATATCTGATTGTATAGCGCTCATAGTATTAACATATCAGTAAATTGAACGGCAATCATATCAACAATTATTACCAGAAGCGACGATAATACCACTGCAGAATTTGCGGCAATACCCACGCTTTCTGTTCCGCGTCCGGCATTGTATCCTTTATAACATCCAACCAGCCCTATCACTGCCCCGAAAAAGAATGATTTGATGACTGCCGGTATAAAATCAACAAATTCCATATATCTGAATGCCTGTGATAAATACAAGGAAAATGTAACATCGCCTTTTATGTTTGCTCCGGCCCAGCTTCCCAATATACCAAGCGCATCGGCATACAGTATCAGTATCGGGATCATAAGCGTTGCCGCAAGTACCCGTGTTACAACTAAATATTTCATGGGATTGGCAGAAGATACTTCCATGGCATCTATCTGTTCTGTCACTCTCATCGAGCCCAATTCTGCACCCATACCCGAACCGATTTTTCCGGCACATATCAGAGCCGTTATTACCGGTCCCATTTCCCTGATTATTGATACTGCCACCATTCCCGGAAGCAATGTAACTGCTCCGAAATCAACCAGCACCGGACGTGATTGTATTGTAAGAACCAAACCCATAATGGCTCCGGTGATCGAAACGAGTGGTAAAGTCTTATATCCGATTTGATAACACTGATACATGAATTCTTTAAATTCAAAATTCCGCAAAAAACACCCAAACACACCCAACACA
>CAZEWB010000034.1:11135-13229 GCA_964515655.1 uncultured Bacteroidales bacterium | reverse complement strand
TGAATCAATTGTTATAGTTCCATTGCAAAGCCAACATGCAGATGGTGTTGACGAAGTATAGGCAATAACGCTTGGAAGAATTGTAACGGAATTTGTGGTAACACATCCATTCATGTCAATAACTGTTACTGAAAAATTACCCGGGCATAATCCGGTTGCAGTTTGGGATGTTGACCCGTTTGACCATAAAAACGTTACTGGTAGTGTTCCTCCTGAAATGTTAGCTATAGCCGCTCCGTCACACTGATTACAGGTGGCGTTGGTTGAATTAATTGTAACTGAAAAGGGGGGGGGGTGATTTATGGTAGCACTTGAAGTGGCAGTACATATATTACTATCAGTAACTGTAACAGTATATGTTCCGGCGCACAGACCATAGACATGATAATCTGTCGAGCTATTTGACCACATATAGGTGTACGGAGATATACCACCTGCTGCAAAAGCACTTGCAGCTCCATCGCACGAACCATTACAAGGGTTATTATATCCTGAAATACTAATCAATAACTGTGTGGGCTCTGTTATCGTCACATCCGCTGTAGCTGTTGACATATCGCTGCTGTCTAATGCCGTTACAGTATAAGTTCCGGCGCACATATTTGTTGCAGTTGCTCCTGTTGCCGTATATCCCGAAAGCCCTGTCCATGAAAAGGAGTATGGCCCCGTGCCGCCTGTGGCATCGGCGGTAGCCGAACCCGTGCAATCACCGTGGCACATCACGTTTTGCGATGCCGTAATTGTAACTGTGTGTCCGCTGGCAGATACCGAAAAATATCCAGCTATCACCAGTAAAATGGTTGCAAATATCTTTTTCATAGAAAGAGGGATTATATTGATAAGACGAAAAGAATTAAATAGGTTGCTTAAATCTCTTTTTTATTGTTCCATTTTGAAATGTAATCCCAAACATTATTGCATTTTCGCGATTAATTTGTTGTTTGCAAACCAAATAATTTGTATATTTGCAAACTGATAATCTAAAATATTTAGATTTATGGGTTGTAAAAAAGATATTATTTTTGAAATCTACAGTGATACCCGAACTGTATTCAGAATCAATGATATTGCGCTAATAAATGGCGAGGTAAAGAATTCAGCATTGGCAAAGAAACTGTTTTACTATATCCGGACCGGTAAATTGCTCAATCCCCGCAAGGGGTTTTATGCCAAAGCCGGCTACAATCCCGAAGAACTGGCTTGTTTGCTTTATACGCCGACTTATATTTCACTGGAATACGTATTGCAACGGGCAGGTGTTATATTTCAGTACGATAGTGCGATAACAAATGTAAGTTACCTTTCCCGTGAAACCGAAACTGACAACCAAATTATTCGTTATCGCCAGATAAAAGGCGAAATTCTTACTAACACGACAGGCATTATTATGAACAAAAACAATGTCAATATTGCCACTCCGGAAAGGGCATTTTTGGATATGCTTTATCTGAATAAAGATTTTTACTTTGATAATTTTCATATTCTGAATAAAAAATCAATTGCAAAGATGCTTCCTGTATACAATTCCAAAACGCTAACCATATTGGTAAACAAATTGTTATTAATATGATAGATATAAACAAACATAAATTCTATCTGGTTCAGATTCTGAAAGATATTTATTCGGATTCGGAACTTGCTAATTCAATGGGATTCAAAGGGGGAACCGCATTGATGTTTTTCTATGAATTACCACGTTTTTCGGTGGATCTGGATTTTAATCTTTTGAAACCGGAAAAAAACGACGTTGTCTACCAGAAAGTCAGGAAAATAGTGCTGAAATACGGTGAAATTCACGATGAAGCACAAAAATTCTATGGCAATATTATTGTTTTGGATTTTGGCGCTGCGGAACGGAAACTTAAGATCGAGATTTCAAACCGTGGGTTCAATGACGAATATGAAATTAAAAACCTGTTAGGTATAAATATAAAAGTGATGACAATAAGCAATATGTTTTCACACAAACTTTGCGCTTTACTGGACAGGGCCAGTTTGGTAAACCGGGATATTTTCGATTGCTGGTTCTTTATGAGTCGCCGGACGCCAATCAATCAGAAAATAACTCAACAACCACCAAACACACCCAACACA
>CAZEWB010000034.1:5264-11125 GCA_964515655.1 uncultured Bacteroidales bacterium | reverse complement strand
TTCCTTCTATAGCATCTATGCAATCCTGCAAATAACTGAACAAAGAATAAACAAGGCGCTATCCGGTTATTTGCAGGATTGCATAGATGCTATAGAAGGAATGCAAAACAGGAGTCTGCTTGACGGTTTAGGCGAGTTGGTTGATCCCGAAATGAAAAGTTTTGTCAGGAATAAATTACGTACAGAAATTTTGACTTTGCTGTGTTTTTACAAGGATTTCCCTATATTACAACAATAATACCCAGGGATCGGTCATAACATCCAATCAAACTTTTTTAACCTGAACAATAATTACGATCTAACTCACGGTAAGGATTAAAAGACATGATCCGAAAACTCAGATTGATGATTCAACTCTCTGTTATATTTCCACATTAACGCCAATACCAGCCCTAACAGCCTTGTCGTATATCAGTTTAGCAGTTGCAGCATCCTGTATTGCAAGTCCGTTCGATTTGAACAGGGTAATGTCCTTATCGCTCTTTCTTGCAACTTTTTTACCGGTGATTATTTCTCCCAATTCGGCAAAGAAATGATCTTTTGTAATCACTCCTTCAGCAACAGGGATCATAATATCGCCGGCTTCGCTGAAGCATGCTTCTTTTGAATCGCCAACAAAAACCGAACGTTTAATGATATCAGAATCGAGTTCTCTCTGAGTTGGCGTATGGCTGCCTATGCCGTTTATGTGAGTGCCTTCTTTTACATCTTTGCCGTTGAAGATCGGATTGCTGGATGAGGTTGCCGTGCATATTATGTCAGCGCTCAGCAGCATTTCTGGTTTATCTGCAACTACAACTTCTATCTTCAGTTTTGCGCTCATTTCTTCAGCGAATTTTTTTGCATTCTCAGGCATGACATCATAAACCATTGCTCCGGAAAGTTTTACTGCTTCGGATACTGCCCATAGTTGCATTTTTGCCTGAACACCGGCGCCGAAGATCCCGGCTTTCTGGTTTGCATCTTTCCTTGCCATGTATTTTGTAGCAACACCGCTTGCAGCGCCTGTCCTTACAGCTGTGAGATAACCTCCGTCCATTATGCAGATAACGTCTCCCGTGTTGGGGTCCTGCAACAGGACTTTACCGATAGTTGTCGGCATGTTATATTTCGAAGGATTGTTCTTATAAACAGTAACCACTTTGCAGGCAAGCGCTCCCATGCTTTTCAGGTAGGCGGGCATGTACAAAGCAAGACCGTCGTCTGGTTTAATGTTGAGGCGTAAAGGCATAACTGCCGTGCCATTCACGAGTTCGGCAAATGCAAGTTCAACTGCATTCATGCAGTCTTTCATGTCGAGTACCGACATCACGTCTTTTCTGTTCAGGATGAGTGTCATATTTTTTTGTTTTTAAGTTTTTATTACAGAAATTCAGTAACAAAAATAGTATAATTTTGCAGAATAAACGTTAATGAAAAAAAGATGAAAAAAATAATTGCAACCGAATCAGCGCCGAAAGCTCTGGGGCCATATAACCAGGCTGTAGAAATGAACAAAATGCTTTTTACATCAGGTCAGATTGGCATCAATCCGGCTACAGGTATATTGGCAGAGGGTATTGAAGCGCAGACAAGGCAGACCCTGAATAATATTAAAGCGATACTTGAGGCAGCAGGATACGGAATGCAGATAATTGTGAAATGTACTTGCATACTTAAAGACATGAACGACTTCGCTGCCATGAATGCAGTTTACGCTGAATTCTTTACTTCGGAACCTCCGGCAAGAGCAGCATTTCAGGCTTGCAGATTACCTAAAGAAGCATTAGTGGAAATAGAGGCAATAGCCATTAAAAACACCTAACAGTTCTTATGTAATTTTTTGAACGGTGCATTGGAAGGTTTCTGAATAAATAACCTGCCTTTATCCATTTTCCTATCATCAAAACAGTTTGGTTTTCCTTGATACGAATAAAGAAAGAGACCCCGTTTTCCAAAAGGTCCATAAACCGATCATCCCCGGCAAATTCCCGGTCAGCAATATACAGACGGCCATGATTATATGAAAATCATTTGATCGTTAAAAATTAACAATCAGATGTTTATAAGGTTTTGTTATGTGCTAATGTATTTTGTGAAAATATCTTAATTTTGTTCCAACAAACAAATTCCTTTTTATTATGAAATATTATATTCTGACACTCGTATCCGTTCTTTGCATTGACTCCGCGTTATTCGCACAGTCTCCGCAATCTTTCAAGTACCAGGCCGTGGTACGTGATGCAGCTGGCGCTGTTATTCCCAACCAGGATGTTTCCTTTCAGATCGGCATTATCAGCGGTTCTGTCGGAGGACCGGTGGTTTATGCTGAAACAGATACGGTAACCACAAATGATTTTGGTCTGGTTATCCTTGAGATAGGAAACGGTTCTCCTGTTACAGGTACTTTCTTCGGTATATCCTGGGGAACTGCTCCTCATTTTATCAAGGTTGAATGTGATCCTGCAGGCGGAACAGCATACTTAAGCATGGGCACTACCCAAATCCTGAGTGTACCGTATTCTCTGTATGCCCAATCCTCCGGTAATACCTACACTGGAGGAACAGGAATAGATATAACAGGAGATACAATTTCCAACACACTCCCTGATCTAACGGTTTCTCTTGCCGGCAGCGGCGCTACAACCGTTTCCGGAACCTATCCCGGTTTTACAATCTCTTCAACGGATAATAACACAACCTATTTTCCGGGAACCGGACTAACTCTGTCCGGTACTACATTTAACAGTGTCTGGACGACATCAGGAAATAATATTTATAGTAACAATCCAGGAAGTGTCGGAGTCGGTATCATAACCCCGGATATCTGGTACAAACTTCATGTAAACGGACAAATTCTTGCAAGATCCGGTCTGAGTGTTGCAATTACTGCTTCTGCAGGCGCCGGAATTAATCAGCCGATTTTCCGGATGGAAACTGCGAATACTCCCAGATGGGAAATTTTTACATACGGAACCACCGATGCCAATTCAGGTAAATTTGGTATCCGCAAAGGTTCCGGTAACCCAACATTAGTTATTGATTCCACTTTTGACGTCGGTATTAATACAACCGACCCGCAGACAAATCTCGAAGTAAATGGCGATGTATATTTTGAAGGAGGAAACGGAGATTTAAATAATGATGCTACCGTTAATGCCGCAGATGCAGCAATTGTCCAATCATACCTTGACGGGAATATTTCACTTACTCACGATCAGTTTGGCCGTGCTGATGTGAGTGCTGACGGTAAAGTCACAATTGAGGATGCATACATTATCATATCAATGGCTGTTGGTTTTGACAGGAGGAATAAAATACGTCTTGCAGGAAGACTTTACGGAGCCATTGGTGATACCCTTTTTGGTATCAACAAATGTCTTGCAGTTGGCGACAATGTCCTTACCGGAATGACACCTTTAGGCAAACTTCAGGTGAATCAGCAGAGAACAGGAAAAGGCGCTTATATTGAAATAAACAATACTTCCAACTCTGCAGATCTGCTGTATTTAAAATCAAACGGAACAGGACGGTATATCAATGCTTTCAATGGAGCCTATCTTTCCAACGGAGGTGTTTGGACTAATGCCTCATCACGAAAATACAAGACAGATATCCGGCCACTCTCAGAAAAAGAATATTTTCAGGCACTCGATAATCTTATAGAAACTGATGTTGTTCACTTCCGGTATAAAAACTGTTTTGAGGAAAAACATCTCGGAATAATTGCCGAAGATGCCCCGGAAGAAATTGTAAACGAAACAAAAGACGGACTCTATACCGCAGATTTTACTGCAATGCTGCTTGCTGCTATTAAAGCCCAGCAGATTCAGATCGAATGTCTTAAATCGGATATTGAAAAATTAAACATTAAATTAAACAGTCAGCAGAAGTGAAATTTGTGCGAATTGATCTTAAATATCATTAGCTCATTCGGTCATTATTTCATTAGCTCATTAAATGCACATGTTTCCATGAGCAAATGAATAAATGAGCTAATGATTCCCCGAAAGCCTCAGTTTTTAACAACTTTCCTGATAAACTTTCCTTTTTCAGTATTAATGCCAATGAAATATGCTCCTGCATCGAACCCGGACACATTAACTTCCTTTTCATTTCCCTGCCAAACGATACGTCCGGTAATGTCTGTTATTCCTATTGACAGAATCTGGTTTGTGGAGTTTATATAAAGAATATCTTTAACAGGATTAGGATAAATTAGTAATACTTCGTTTTCGTTCATCTCATACGCTCCTGACGAATTGTGAATATTCACGATATTGGATATTGAAGTATAATAACTGTTTGGTGATAAATCAGGTATGCAGGGACTGGGCTTAACTGCCTCGACATAATACAAAGTATCATTCAATGGTGGCGCCAGGTCGGTATAATTTGTTATAGTGCTCTGAATGGAATCTATTAAAACCATCGCACTAGCGTTTCCTCTCCAGATTTTATAAGTGCCAAAAGTAAACCCTTGAGAATTATCCCATACCAGGTTTACCTGAGGGGGATTGCTAACATTAACTGTAAGGTGAATTGTTTTATGAGCATAACTTTTAGTATAAGATTCAGCATTGTCTATATCCACAGTAGTTAATGTATACCTGTCAGCTTTAATTGCAGGGTTTGAGGAATAATCAATAAAGAAGCTTGAACTGTCATTTGATACGTTACCTATAAGATTATAGACATTACTGGTTGATGTTTCTTTATAAATATTGTAAGAAACCACATTTGTCGTGTCAATATTTTTTTCCCAGAGAATGACATTCTTCTGTAGAGCCGAATCAACAGAAACCATACATATTTGAGGTACAGGAAGGCAAGGGTTGGTATAAAAATCATCAGGAGCGCCTTCATTAACAGTAATAGTATAAGAAGTTCCATATGAACCTATATTAAAACCTGAGTACACTGTTTTTGGAAATTCTGTTAGAGTGAGATTATTTAAGATACCAGCATCACAAGTTGAGTTACCTAAAGAGTCGGTTTTTATTATGTACATACCTCCTCCCCAGCTTGTAGTTTGACCTAGTAGTAAATATCCACCATCGTGAGTGCATACAACATTATATATTTCTGAATCGCTTCCTCCATATAGACCTTCATAACCATATTTTTTTGTCCAGATAATATTCCCATTACTATCCGTTTTTATTAGAACTGCCAAATACCCCGATGTATTTTTAGGTGTATAAGTATAAACAGTTCCTGCAATAATATATCCGCCATCGTTTGTTTGCTTTACAGTTGACAAGGAATTATAACCATTTGCAAAAAATAGGGTTTTTACCCAAACGGTATCACCATTAGGATTAAGTTTAATTAATGGTGAAATGCCTTGCCCCATAGTTGTATTATCTGTATTACCCAAAACTATGTAACCACCATCTGAGGTTTGGCATATAGATTTACCCACAGGGTCAGATAAAATTGTTAAATAATGTTCGTTAATACTTCTTGTCCATAATGTATCCCCATTTAAATCGGTTTTAAATATTGAAATAGAATTTTCACCTTGATAGTAATTAGTAACCCCAACAATTACAAACCCACTGTCACTTGTAACCTGTATTTCACTGCTATTTTCGTATGAATTATATGGAAAATGACCAACTACTTTTGTCCATAATAGATTTCCGGTAGAGTCGGTCTTAATAATGTAAGAATCGCTATAATTGGCAAAATAACTTGTAACTCCAGAAATTATATATCCTCCATCCATAGTAATTTTAACTGAGACAGCTTCATTGCCTAATGTATCACCATAACATTTTGTCCACATTATCCCTCCGGCCGGATCAGTTTTAATTAATAGAACTGAAGATGTATACAAAGATTTGTAGTAAAAACCCCAACCAAACACACCCAACACA
>CAZEWB010000034.1:0-5254 GCA_964515655.1 uncultured Bacteroidales bacterium | reverse complement strand
CGTTAGTTTGCTGAACCGAAGTAAACCAGATAGCTTTGCTGCCTGTATAATATTTCTTTTTCCATATAACGGAAGCATTCTCATCAGTCTTGAGCAAATACCCGGATGCTATGGTGCCATTCATAGTAGTACCAGCAAAAATATATCCTCCATCGGGTGTTTGTTGTACTGATCCTGAACCTAAGCTTGGAAACACTTTCTGAAATACGACCTGAGCAATTACTGTGTTCTGAATAAATGCTAGGAAAACTAAAAATATAATTTTGTTTTTCATAGTATCTGAATTAGGTTTTATATTGAGGACAAAAATTGGTTATTGCAATTTAAGAATCAAATATAAAACTATTTATGAATAAAACAAAATTATTTATGGTAATAACATCAATATTTTAAAAATGCTTTTCACATTGAATAAGATCGACTTTTTAAAAAATGCCATCTTTGTTGAGATAGACGCAATCGCTTTGAAGCATCACTGATCTGACTGCTGTCAGCGAATGACTATGCTTATCTGCGACTTCTTTTCTGATGTTGTGACGGAAATAATATAGTTGCCTTTTTCGAAAGCCGAAACATCTATTGTTGTTTGTTTACCTTTCCATACAGTTCTGCCGTTCATGTCTGTTATCAGGATATTTTCGACTGGTGTTGGGGACTCGATGAAAATATGATCGTTCGCAGGATTCGGAAATACATTAATAATATCCGATTGGTTCTCCTGTATTTGTGTAATCATCAGAACTATTGCGCTGCTGTCCATGTCTGCAACACATCCCAAAGTACTTACTGCAACTACTGTGTATGTACCCTCAGTGGTCTGAGCGCCGAAGTCAAGAGCGTTTCCGTCACCGGTTAAAGTTGTTACCTGAGCGCCATCAACAAATAGCGTGTAGATAACACCTGTTTCACTTCCCGACAGACCCACCGGCACGCCGGGGCCGCCCTGATTGTAACTACCGCCGCCGGTAACATTGAATAATGCAGGAAGATCATTTACTGTCAGGTCAAGCACATAAACGCTGTCTGTTCCTTCGCTCGAAATAAGGGAATCGTAATAAACACCGGTTTGGGTTAAGATCTGGCTACGCCAGTTAACCACAGTGCCCTGACAAACGTTTTGTGTTTCATTAAAAAGAAAATCGTAAGCAAAATACAGGCTGTCCAGCCATAATTTACTTCCTCCGGTAAATACCTGAGTAACCAGATTGGATGACGATGCAACAATGTTAAGAGAATCGGGTATATCTGCATTATCCCAGATGATATCGACTTCGAAATGTGTCCATGTCGTGACCTGATCGGGGAAATAATATTCAACATATCCGATAGTGTCACGGACGGGGCCGTACATTTTGGATAGTCCCACTGCAATCATTCCTGTATCTCCGACCCCCGGTTGCGACATAAAATGGCCTTTCAGTTTTGCAGGGCGATATGGAAAAGGAACACCTCCTTCGACAGCTCCGGTTTGGGTGGAAATGTTTATTGAAAATTCGCCTAAAGTAATAAGACCCGGCAATGTAGAATTTCCGATGGGAAAAACATACTTTGTAAGAGTTTCAATTTTTACCGCTTTGGTTCCGCTTTGAGGGCTTGCCGTTTCCTGGGTAACACATGTAAAAGTAGTTCCTAAAATACTCTCGTTCGAAGCATCCCACGATACGGGTTTTCCGCCCGACCAGGTTTCGAATTGATTGTTGGGCACCTGCTGCGCAATAGCAAGGATCGAAGCAAACATCACGACTAAGATCAGAGTAATTTTTTTCATATTAATAGATTTAAATTGTTTTAAACAAAGTAAAAGCATCAACAAAAATATTACATTATTTTAATAATACAGCTGTTGTTGATAAAAATAGTAGGCAGTTGACAGTTGGCAGTAGGCAATTTGCAGTGTGCAAATGTTGCGAATTGAAGACTGCCTACTGTCAATTGCAGACTGCCTACTGCCAATTGCAGACTGCCTACTGCCTACTGCCAATTGCCTACTGCCTACTAAGTTGAAAGATTAAGATAAGGATTAAGATTAAGATGTAACGGACAACCTATTTATCAAGTTCCCCGAACACCTTCTGCAAAATAGCATTTACCCTGGCAGCGGGATCCAGGCGGATACTTTTTTCCTCATCGGCAACTTTCAGGAAAAGTCCATCCAGTCCTTTTTGTGTTACAAAAGTATCAAGTGCAACATTTACCTCGTTCATTCCAAGCAACTGGCCTGCAAAAGTAGAGGCATAATTGTTCCACAGTGTCGTAAGTGCTGTCCATGTGGCTTGTGCCGAGACACCACCGACGATAGGCTTGTTGAGGGAGGTTGTCATTTTGGGACAATAAACACTGAATAGCGAATTATAGGTACTACTCTTAAGGTATACAGTTGCGGCGTTATCTGCGCCAAAGAGAATATCCCGCCCCTGAGAGATAGTTATACCGGTTATCGCATTTACAAATATCGGCTTGGCTTCAACGGCAGCGTCTTCGGCGGCACGGTTTATCTGAAGGATAACAGTATCGACAAGCGGGGCAAGACCCGGAACGTCGTCTTTAAGTTCAAGTACCTGGTCGGCCTGAGGGGGAAGCAGTATCTTTACTGCAATGTCGGCATAATAACCATCCTGCTGGTGCAGAATTGTTGCAGATGTATCGGTGCCGACAGTGAGGGCAGATTTAAGACCTTCAATTATTTCCTCTTCACTTAACTCGTTCTCTTTTTTGCAAGAAGAAAAAAGCAGCAAAACTGCGATAAGAAGATAAAGGTATTTCATAGTAAATGTTTTTTGTAAAGGTAAGAAAAAACTATAAAATAACCTCACAAATAAATTCATTCACTAATAATAATGAAACATCTATGTTTTAAAATATCATCTTATAAGATTATTTTTTATCTTTGTTGTTATAAATACGAAAGATAATGAAGAATATACTTTTTACATTGCTGATATTATATACAGTTAACTGTTATGCACAGTCACCAGAATGGGAGTGGGCAAGAAGTGCTGGTGGTACATTGAGTGATGAAGCTAACACTGTGGCCACTGACGATTTTGGAAATACATATGTAGCCGGTTATTTTCAAAGTCCTTCAATTACATTTGGATTATTTTCTAAGACAAATTATTCCGGACACAAAAAGATGTTTTTAGTTAAATACGATCAAGGTGGTGATGTAATCTGGCTTAAAACTGCTGATGAAACAGGTGATAATATCCCTAAATCAATCGCTGTTGACAATATAGGAAATATATATTTAGCAGGTGATTTTGACGGGCCATTTATTGTCTTTGGAGATAATTCTACAGATACATTAATGAATTCTGATGCAATTTCATTTACTTCTGATTTTTTTCTGGCTAAATACGATACAAATGGTAATATTCTGTGGGCAAGATCTTCAAAACCTGTAAATGCCAGTTGGTATAAAAATGCAATGTCAGTATGTGCTGATAATAATGGTAACTCATATATTTCAGGATCGTTTATTGGTATAATTATCTGGGGTAATGATACTATTATTAACGATAATGCAGATCATGTATTTTTAGCAAAATATGATGCTAACGGAAATGATTTGTGGGCAAGAGAGTTGGTTGGTGATAGTATGAGCACGATGAATTCGGTTATTTGTGATATAAATGGTAATGTATTCGTGACAGGTAAATTTATGTCCAGTACCATTACTTTTGTTGGCGCATATTCTATTTCAAATAACGGAGATTATGATGTTTTTATAGCTAAATACAATTCTGATGGAACTGTGTTATGGGCTAAAAATGCAGGTTGTAATTATTTTGATGAAGGAACATCTCTTGCCGCTGATGATAATGGAAATGTTTATTTAACAGGCTATTCTTTAATAAGTAATTCAGTTATTTTTAATCAGGACACATTAACATTTAATAATCCAGGTTACTATAATGTGTTTCTGGCAAAATATGATCCTGCTGGTAATATAGTTTGGGTAAAAGGAGGCAGTGGCCATGGATATGGGACCTTTAAATCGAATACTGTTACAGTTAACAATGCTGGCGTGTATATGGCCGGTTGGTTTGACACAGATACCATATCCTTTGGTCAGCACACTTTAATTCAATCAGGTAGTTATGGCAATATTTTCCTGGCAAAATATACTTCCGATGGAACAATTGTAAGCGCTAAAGGAATAGGTGGTGGAGAATATTCTAATTTTGATTACAGAGTGGAAATAGACAGGAATGGTACAGTGCTAGTTGGTTCTTTTTCGGGAAGCACCATTACTTTCGGAAATACTACTTTATCTAAAGCAGGCGAATCCGATGTTTTTGTCGCTAAATTCGGCGACATGTTACATGCATTTGCCGGCGAAGATACTGCTATTTCATGCGGTGGTACAATTCAACTTAATTCTACAAGTGATTACTGTGGTTCCGGAACTTTATCTTACCAGTGGTATCCATCCGCATATCTGAACTTTGATACTATACCCAATCCTATTGCCGATGTTAATTCTACTACTACATTTGTTGTAGAAATAACAGATCCCGGCGGGGCTTCTGCTACAGACAGCATTACAATATCTTTCAATCCTATGATAAATCCCGGAATATGTTATGTGGAATTCGACACTCTGACTTCAAAGAATAATATCGTTTGGACTCCCCTTGATACAATAACTATCAGTTCTGTAATTATCTATTATGAAACTTCAACGAATGTATGGATTGTATTGGATACAGTTTCTGCTACACAAAACAGTTATATTGATGTTAACTCGAATCCATTTAATCAATCTTACAGTTACAGAATTGCATTGGAAGATAAGTGTGAGAATATAACCACTTTGTCTGATTTTCATACTACGATAACGCTCCTGTCGATGTACGACATTGGCTCTAATACTTATGGATTCGCCTGGTCGCCCTATGCAGGAATAGCGATATCTAATTATTATTTGTACGGAGTAACTGCAAGTGGTTCTGAAACCCTTATCGGAAGCGTGCCTGGCAATCAGTACTTTTATAATTATACAAACCCATTCATAGGCTTTAAAAGATATTTTATCGGGTTTAATTCGAATTCGTGCACTGCAAAGGTCAATTATCTTGTTAAATCAAACTATGTATTAGCTAATACAGGTATTATTGAAAATGAAGAAGAGTTAAAAGATATTGATTTATTCCCAAATCCAGTTTCAAATATTCTTAACATCCAAACAAATATTGAATGTATCCCCACTACCAACCACGTCTTGTAAATTCAATGGTTAGTTTTATAGTTG